>JANNYO010000605.1:0-34790 GCA_031410115.1 Rhodanobacteraceae bacterium
CGGGCTGTCGGTGTCGGTGATTGAAGTCAAACCAAGCACGCAGCAGCAGCGCCTGGATTTGAATGGGCAGATCGTGGCGCGCGAGCAAGTACGGATCACCGCACAAATGGAAGGCTTGCGCATCGTGCGGGTGTGGGCGGATCAGGGCGAGCGCGTGGGCAAAGACGCGGTACTGCTTGAGCTTGATTCAGCCGCAATGGACGCTGAATTTAGTCAAGCGCAGCAGCAGCGCCTGAGTGCGATGGCATCGGTAGCTCAGGCGCAGGCGCAGCAGGCGCAGGCACAAAGCAGCTTGAACTTGTCACTGCTCGATGCCAAGCGCTACGCCGCAGTGGCCGAGCTTGGCGCGGTCAGCGCACAAGATGTTCAAGCGCGAAACAATACGGCTCAACAGGCACAAGACGGCTTAGATGTCGCGCGCGCCAATGTCAGTGCCGCCATGGCGCAGCGTGACATCGCCCAGTCTGCTTTAAATTTCGCTTTACAGCGGCGCACACGCCTGAAGATTCGCGCGCCCGTCGCAGGCGTCTTGAGCGAACGAAAGGCTGAAGTGGGCAGCATTGTGTCGATGTCGGATGCTCCGCTGTTTATGCTTATGCCTGATGGCGCACGCGAGTTTGAAGCAGAACTAGATCTCAGCCAGTTGGCGAATTTGCCGGACGCTGCTTTAGCCCAGGTTGCCGTTGCACAGTTTGCACAACCCTTCAAAGCCCGCTTGCGCACACGCGCGGTCAATGTGCGCACCGGTGATCGCCGTGGCCCGGTGCGTTTTGAATTGTTCGATGCCGATCAAGTTCCCATCGGCGCTAGCGCCAGCGCGCACCTAATTTTAGACGCCAAGATGGCGCTCACATTGCCGCCGTCTGCGGTGCTGTTTGACCCTGATCCATGGGTGTACATCGTTGATGATAAACAGCGCGTACAGCGCCGCAATGTGCAGCTTTCTAGTGCGAATAACGAACAGTTGGTTGTACAAGGTGGCTTAGAAGCGGGCACTTGGGTCGTCGCTAACGCCGCTACGTTGCTCAGTCCAGGCGCACTGATTCGCCCGGTGTTAACTGAAAGTAAGATAGCTATCGAAAATTCTGACAGTGTAAGCCCTGCTGATCAGGCGACAGCACCAGCGAATATCGCCGGGCCAAAACAATGAAGCTTGCGATTTCAAGCTGGGCGATTCGCAATCCTACGCCGGTCATCTTGTTGTTCGCGATTCTGAGCTTATTGGGTGTCGCGAGCTATTTGAAGTTGCCGGTTACGGGCAATCCGAAGATTGAGTTTCCTATTGTTAGCGTCAGCGTTGCACTTCCCGGCGCACAACCTCAACAGCTCGAACAAAACGTCGCGTTGAAGCTTGAAAACGCGCTCAGCGGTTTGGTGGGCATACGCCACATCAGCACCAGCATTGCCGATGGCGCAGTCGATGTGACTGTGGAATTTGCCCTCGAAGCGGATTTAGATCGCAGTGTTGCCGACGTGCGCGAGGCCACCGCGCGGGTTCGTCCTGAGCTGCCACAGTCAGTTGGTGAGCCGATTGTGACGCGCGTGGATGTGTCGGGTGGCGCTTTGCAGGCTTATGTGGTGCGTGCACCCGGTATGGATCCATTGGTGTTGCGGCGAATGGTGGAAGATCAGCTTAAGCCCGAACTGTTAGCCGTCGATGGCGTGCAACAAGTTTTAAGCCGGGGCGGCGCAGGGCGTGAACTACAGGTTGAATTGATTCCGGAAAAGCTCAGCGCTTTGGGTTTGAGCGTACAAGAGGTGCTGCGGCAACTGCGTAGCGGTGAGCAAAATCTTCCGGCGGGCAGCGTGCGGCGCGGCGAAGCTAGCGTGGCTTTACGCGTGTTGTCTGCCAGTGACAGCGCACGCAGTTTAGCGGCGCGCCAGATCAGTTTAACCGGCGATCGCGCTGGCGAGCGTGTGCGTCTGGACGCCATCGCCCAAGTGATTGATGGCGCCAAAAGCGGGCGCGGTTTCGCCCTGTTGGACGGTGAGCCGGTGCTGGTCATTGAACTCTATAAAACCCGTGGCGGCAGCGAGCTGAGTATGGCCGATGGTGTTGCTGAGGCACTAAAAAGTTTCAGCACGCGTAACAATGACGTCGCGTTTGAAATCTATTTTGATGGCGCGCAATTGACTCGGGATTCTTTTCATGGCGCACGTGACACACTGATTGAAGGTACGATCTTAACTATTTTTGTCGTGCTATTTTTCTTGCGTGATTGGCGCGCAACAGCCGTTGCGGCACTTGCAATTCCGCTATCTCTGCTACCCACGTTTGCAGCGATGCAATGGATGAATTTTTATCTAGATCAAGTCAGTCTGCTGGCGTTGATTTTAGTTATTGGCATTTTGGTTGACGATGCAATTGTAGAAGTCGAAAACATTGAGCGACGGATTCAAAGTGGGCAGAAACCCTATGATGCCGCACTCTACGGCGCTGATGAAATTGGCCTGGCGATTCTGGCGATCACGCTGGTTATTGTGGCGGTGTTTTTGCCAGTAAGTTTTATCAAAGGTGTCGTGGGTAAATATTTTGTTGAGTTTGGTTTAACGACAACTGCTGCCGTTTTGTCCTCGCTGGTGGTGGCGCGATTGGTCACGCCGTTGATGTGTGCGCACTGGTTAAAAGCCAAGCCGCATAAGTCCAAGCCTGTGGGCCGGACCCAGCTTGCTTATGAGCACGCCTTGGCCGCGTTACTCCGCCACCCATGGCGCACAGGCGCATTCGCAGTCGCTATTTTCCTAACTTCCATCACGTTACTAGCGTTGATTCCAACAGGTTTCTTGCCGAAAACCCGGGGTAGTTCGGTGACTGTGGACTATCAATTGCCGCCTGGCAGCGAGCTGCACCGTTCGGTTGCTACCGCCGAACAATTGCGTAGCAAACTCAGCAACGTGGCTGATATCGCGCACGTTTTTGCCAGCGATAGCGGCAATGGCGCCGGCTCGTTACGCGTTGTGCTGGTGCCCGCCGATGTGCGTACACAATCGCGCGAACACACCATCGAGCTTATTCGGCGTGCGAGCGAGACGCTGATCGATGTCAGAACCAATTTACTGGTGACCGACGAAGGCAAAGAATTCCGCATGGATTTTAGTAGTACCGACGGCGCGGCGCTGGAACGCTTTATAGAAACCCTGAGCGCACAGGCGGCAGGTCTGACGATGTTTCGCGATCTTGAACACACGCGCGGCAATCTTGCGCCGGTAATTGATGTGCTTCCTAACCATGATGAGATGGCGCGTTTGGGGGTCAGTGCGGAGGATCTGAGCACGGCACTGAGTCTTTCCAGCGGCGCTGAGCTGGATACCCAGCTGACACGTATCCCCCTGCAGGGTGAACTCGTGCCGATTCGTTTGCGCTTGGCGGGTGGTGAGCGCATGGATTTAGCGCGCATACGTGATTTACCGATTGCCACACAAAACGGTGTCGTGCCACTGATTAGTCTGGCAAGTTTGCGCAACGCGAGCACCCCGTCTCGTATTGAGCGTCTAGATCGCAAACGCACTTTGGCGATTACCGCGAACTTAAAAGACGCGACCATCGGCGAGGCTAGCGACGCGATACGTGCGCTACCTGCCTATCTCAATAAGCCGATCAGCATCAATACCGCCGATTACGGCGATAGCGCCTACATGGAAGAAATGTTCATAGGTTTCGCACTTGCGATTGCCTTAGGTTTGATCGCTGTGTATGCGGTGCTGGTATTACTATTTCAAGATTGGCTACAGCCGCTAACGATTATGGCGGCACTTCCGCTCTCGCTCGGCGGAGCGGCGCTGGCATTACTAATGACAGGCCACTCGTTGAACTTGTCCACCATGATTGGCATTTTGATGCTGTTTGGCATTGTCGCGAAAAACTCGATCTTGCTGGTGGATTTTATTGTTGAAGCGCGCAAGGCCGGTAACACCCGCATCGAGGCGATTATGAAAGCTGGGCGCGAACGCGCACGGCCGATTGTGATGACGACTTTAGCGATGATTGGCGGCATGCTGCCCGCAGCCATCGGCTTTGGCGCCGACGATGGTTTTCGCGCGCCGATGGCGGTCGTGGTGATTGGCGGCCTGCTGGCGTCGACCTTTCTTAGCCTGTTGCTGGTGCCGTGGATTTACACCGTGATTGATGATTGTAAGCATTGGCTTTTGCTGCGCTGGCACGGCGAAAACGCAAACGTAGGAGTGACGCGTCATGGCTAAGCTCTCTTCTTTAATTCTTTCAATAGTTAGTTTCAGCACTAGTTTGCTGCTGTTAGGCGGTTGCACCAATATGGTGCAACGCTTAGCCCAAGCGCAGCCTAAGACGGTGTCGGCGCAATCTACCGAGCCCGGCAGCGCGCCGAAACATTTAGCACACACCAAGCTTCCGCTGATTGCGTTTACGCCGGGCACGCAAGCCTGGATGGATCGTGCAATTGCCAGCAGCGCTACCGTCGCCATCGCCCAGGCGCGCATGGAAGAAGCGCAGGCACAAAGCCGCAGCGTTTTTGGTGTGCTGCTGCCAGAACTCAGCGCTACGCTTGGCGCAAGCGACGGTCGACAGCGTGCTGTGGCGATAGAACCTCCAGTTGAGACGGATTTGCCGGTACGCAACGAGCGCCGGCAGGGCAGTTTTGAATTCCGCTGGGAACTCGATATTTTTGGCGCAAATCGCGCGCGCAACCGTGCGGCAGCCTCGTTGGTGCGGGCGGCGTTCGCGGACTTAACCTTTGCCCGGCAGAGCTTAGCTGCACAATTGCAGCAAACGCTCGTGCGCCGCACCGCTGCGATTTCGCGGGTTGCTTATAACCAACGGCTGATTGCAGTGCTGAATAAAATTGACCTGTTAGAGCAGGCGTTAGCAGACACGGGTATTCGCAGTCGCGCTGACTGGCTGCGCGTGCGGGCGGATTTGCAAGCCCGCCAAAACGACGCCGAACGTGATCAGTTGGATTTAGAAGCGCAAACCCTGCGGTTACGTGCACTCAGCGATAGCCCGCGTGCTGAAATCGAAAGGCTGTTGGCAAATGAGAAGCTTCCTAACTGCCCAGTTGACGCCGAATTTTCACTGCCTCTACAAGCTTTAGCCGCGCGCCCAGATGTTTCGGCGGCACAGTGGCGTCTGCGTGCGGCATTTAACGATGCCGACGCCGCGCAATTGGATCGCTTGCCGAACTTGACGTTAACCGGCAGCAGCGGCAGTAGTCGCCAAGAAAGCACGGATTTGTTCAGCACGATCACCCGCAGTTTCGAGCACAGTTTTGGCTTGTCGATCGCGCAAAAACTTTTCGCAGGCGGGCGTATTCAGGCAAACGTCGACGCCGCACGTGCACGCGGCGCGCAGCAAACTGCGCAGTATCGTGAGGTGTTGCTGCTTGCCGCTGAAGAGGTGGATTTAGCAATAGCCAGCGCACGTCAAAGCAGTCGCAGCGCCAGCCGCTTAGATGCGGCACTGTTAGATAGCGAACAATTACGGGCGTTGTCGCAGGCGCGTCTACAGGCGGGAATTGATAGCCAGCTTGATCGCGCTTTAGTCGAGCGCGACTATTTAGAACGTGCCTTAGCCGCCTTGGATGGTCAGCGCGAGCGCTGCGTCGCTGCCATTAGTGTGCGCCGCGCGCTAGCAAGCGTCTGGCCTGATCCGAACACAAAGAATTTAATTTCCCAACAAAAGGTAGGACCAAACCGTGATTAAACACATCGTACAAAAGTGGCTTAAGCCCGTCGCGTTGGTCTGCATGATTTGCAGTGTCGCAGCCTGCACGCCCTCTGCGCGTATGCGCACCGAGCAGCGGCTTGCGGATATGAACCCGCTGAAAATTGAATGCGTGCGGGTGCAAACCCCGAGTGTGGTACTGGCATTGGTGCCGACGTTCAAAACCGAGCGCGATGAGCGCATTTTTAACGCGGAGCTGCGCATGGCGAAAGTGTATTTTGCCGAACGACTCGCAAGCGAGCTCAAGCAAATGGAAGACCCGCTGCGGGTCAAGCGCAGCGGCGCGTGCGCATCCGGTTTGGTGATGCGCACCACGATTACGGAGTTCAATCCCGGCGGGCGATTTACCAGCATGGTGACCATGGGTTTCGCCGCTGATTTGCGTATTGAAAAAGCCGAAACCGGGCAGCAGTTGGCGCTGTTTTCGTTGCGGCACGGCAAAGCGGTCAACACCGTTTCCTCAGTCGTTGCAATGGCAAGCCCAATCCCAATTACCGACGGTGTTAGTGATATGCCAAGCCTGCTCGATAGCCTAGTTGAAAAAGCGCTTGAAGCGATTGAAGCATCTTTCGAAAAGGAAAAAAGTAGGGTGGGGAAGCTTTAACCTAGATCCGGCAGTTGATCGCTTATTAACTTCGCCAAAGCTTTGAATTTAATGAAGAATTCATGCATTAAAACCAGCCCTGATGCTCAGCTCAGCGCAATGCAAGCTAGATGTATCTTGTTTTATCTAGAGATATAAATTCCCGGTAATTTCAGCGCTAAAAAGCGCTGGCGCATTTTTTGCAGAGCCCAGCGATTACAAATCCTGATTGCGGCGACGTGATCGCATTCGCGATTGCTTTGCGGCAATGGCGAATTCAATCGAAATTTAATGGACAGGGCGGCAGATGAATTTTTTATCGATAGACGGCAGCGTAGGCGAGGGCGGCGGGCAAATTTTGCGCTCCAGCTTGAGTTTGTCGATGCTCAAAGGGCAGCCGATTCACATCCGAAAAATTCGTGCGGGGCGCAGTAAACCGGGTTTGATGCGCCAGCATTTGGTGTGTGTGGAAGCCGCGCGTGCGCTGTGTGGCGCTGTCGTGGAAGGCGCGAATCTGGGCAGCACCGAGCTGCGTTTTACGCCTGGCGCGCTGATACCGGGTGATTATAATTTTGCCATCGGTTCCGCCGGTTCGACCACGCTGGTGCTGCAAACCGTGCTGCCTGCGATGCTGGCGATGTCGATGCCCTGTAGTCTGTCGCTCACCGGCGGCACGCACAATCCGCTGGCGCCATCGGCGGATTTTTTCAGCGACTGTTTTATGCCGCAACTGCATGCGATGGGTGCGAATGTGCAGTTTGAGTTGCGCCAATTGGGCCTGTTTCCGGCCGGCGGCGGCCAGGTCAAATTGTGCACCCAGCCGCAACTGTCTCGCCGATCAGGCGACACGGCAGATGAGCGTCAGACTGGTCTGGCGCATTTGCGTCTAATGCAGCGAATCGGCAGCCCGCGCATGAGCGCACATGCGATTGTGGCGGGCGTGCCAGAGCACGTGGCGCAGCGGGAACTCAACTGGCTGCGCGAAAACGACACCGGAAAGCTCCGCCTTCCCTTTTCGTCCATGCGCAGCTCAGCCGGTATCCAGACTGAGCACACCGGCCCCGGCAATGTCTTGGGGCTGAGCGTGCATTTCGACAACGTCAGTGCCCACGTGACCGAATTTGGCACGCGCGCGAAGAGTGCGGAAGACGTCGCCAAATCCGCACGTGATGGCATAGCACGCTACCTGCGCTCGGGTGCGGTGGTGTGTGAACATCTGGCGGATCAACTGTTGCTGCCGATGTTGATCGCCGGTGGCGGTGAATTTGTCACCGGCGAACCGAGCGCGCATCTGCGCACGAACGCCAGTGTGATTGAGGCATTTGGCGTAGCGAAAATTAGTATTGATGCCTTGGGTGAAGGGCTTTGGCGCGTGGGTCTATTGTCCGCTACCGCGGCAACGCCAAATCCACACCAGTGCTATCAGTCAACAGCCATCTAACTTTGCTGGCGTGCGAAAGTTACTTGCCCGCGCGGGTGCTTTTTTGCGAATGCCGCACAGGCCGGCCTTTAAATCCGCTTGATAGGCTGCGAGTGATTCTGGGTTCATTCCCTCGGTTTTGGGTAGCCGGGCAGCGAGGTCTTGATAGGCGAGGGTGGCCGCTTCATAGCGCGCGAGTCGAACCAGGGTTTCCGCTGCGCTCAAATGATAGTTCAGGGCGTAGCGCGAGTTTGGACTGACGCCCTCGCTAATGGCGGCGGCCTGCTGATAGTCCGCGAGTGCAGCCAAATCATTGTGGGTCACTTGATACATATCACCGCGATTGGTCAGCGCAAACGCCACCGCGATGTGATCTGCCCCTAACACCCGCGTTAACTCCGCCAACGCTGAATTGATTTTGGCGAACCCGGCGGTGGTTTGCTCAAGCGGGCAGGCACTGCGATCACACACTTTCAAAATCTGCATCTGTCCCAATTCAATCTGTGCCGACAGCACGCCGGGGGCATTGGCGCCGTCGGTTGCGCTTAAAAAACGGATGCCAGACTGCATCAGTGCAATCGCCGGATCTAATTGTCCATCCTCGTCCAGAATGCGCCCTAGCGCCAGTTGTGCGCGCGCCCAAGTGGGTTTCAGCGCGGCCTCGGTCGGTGTCGCTTGGCTGAGCAGCGCCTGCAAAAGTTCACGCGCCGCGGGTCGGCGGCTGCTCAAACGCAGGGCGCGTGCCGTCAACACACTGGACTCCATGCGTTCCCGCGCCAGCCCGGCGTCGCCTGCAAACTGCGCCAAGTTTTGCCCTAGCAGGGCGATTGCATCATCCATCTGGCTTTTTTGAATCGCGCAATCGGCTTGCGTCAGGCGCGCCTGGGCAAGCAATAATTTAGCTTCCTCAGGCGGCGATTGATCGATGCTGAGTGCACCTGTCACCAGCGCATTGGCGCGTTTAGCAAGTAAAACGCAATCGTCAATTTGCGACTGTCCGCGATAAGATTTTGCCATCACCAAATTCAGTTCGGCATTGAGCAAGGGCTGATCGGCGAATTCGTTTTTGTCGATGCGCGTGCGGGCCTGATCCAGTAAATCAACTGCGCTCGGCACCTTGCCGCGATTGCGCGTGGGGTCGCTCTCGCTCAGCATAGTGGTTAGAAAGCTACTGATTTTGCGCGCATTGCTGGCTGCCAGCACAGCACGCGCGGCGGCCTGCTTTGCCCGCGTGGCTTGATATCCCGTGCTGGCGAATCCTGCGGCCAGCGCGAGAAAAATAGCGCCAACGGCAATCGCCACTTTAGGCTCGCGCTGCGCCCAACGCCAAAGTCGCGCGATCGGGTTTAGTTTGTAGACGCTGACTTCGCGTCGCGCCAGCAGCCGCTGCAAATCTGCCGCCAGACTGCGCGCGTCTGGGTAGCGATCAAGCGGTGATTTTTGCAAACACTTGGCGCAAATTGCTGCCATATCGTGGGTGATTTTCGGGTTCAGCGCACGCACGCTACGCGGCGGCTGATGCAACACCTGCTCTTTTAGTGCGGGCACAGTGTCTGCGATAAACGCGGGGGTGCCGGTCAACATTTGATACAGCACGCCACCTAAGCCATAGATGTCGGTGTGCACACTCAACGGTGCCAGCGCTGGATCAAACTGCTCGGGGGCCATAAAATTTGGCGTGCCAGAGATTTCTTGTGCATCGGGAAGTGCTGCGTCCAGCCGGCGCGATAGGCCAAAATCTGCAATCTGCGGTTGGCCGGCTTGGTCCAGCAGAATATTCGCCGGCTTTAAATCCAAGTGCAGCACATTGAAGCGATGTGCGTAGGCGATGGCCTCGGCAATGGTGTGCATCAGCTCGGCGGCATCGCGTTCGGAAAACGTGCCGCGCGTCTTGATCGCATCACGCAGCGTTTCACCGTCGATCAGCGCCATGGTAAAAAACACCAGATCGTCGACCTGATTGATCTCAAAAATCGGCACGATATTGGGGTGATGCAAGCGCGCGGCAAGCTGCGCTTCGGCGCGAAAGCGGGCGACGAACTCAGGGCTTGCCCAGCTGCCCGCCGCCATCAGTTTCAATGCGACATCGCGATCTAAGTTTGGCTCGCGCGCACGAAACACCACACCCATGCCGCCTTGCCCAAGTTTAGCGATTAGCTGATAGTTTCCTAACGTACGCTGCGCTGGGTCAGACAAATCTAGTGCGCGGTTTTTTGCGTTGACTGCAGCTGCCAATGCGGATAACCGTGTGCCGGAAAAGTCGGCATCGTCTGGCAGGGCAGTTTGGCTGGCGAAAGCGAAATCGGCTAAGCCCGCTAAGCCCGCTAAGCCCGCGCCACGGGCAAATTGCGATTCAGGACCACCGTTAGGTGCCGTCGGAACAATCGGTTTTGCCGTCATCTGTTTGCCTTTACGCGGCGCAATTCCCGTAGCTCACTGGGCAGCTCGTTTGGGTCACTTAGGGTATCTGCCACGGCCGCGCGCACCAATTCGCGCATCCGCGCTTTTAAGCGGTGCACGTTGACGGCGACGGTATTTGGGCGCAATTGTAAGCGCGCACCGAGCGCGACAAAATCTAGGTGTGCGGCCGGGTCTAGCAAAAACTCACGGACTTCGGCAAACAGGCCACTTTTGCCGGCCATGGACGCCTCTTGCGCAAGCATTGCTAGTGCCCGCTCAAGCACGGTTAGCGCCCAGGCCAACTCAAATGCGGCTTCTGGCGACTCGCTGCTGGCTTGGGCATCTAACGCATCGCTATTTTCCCAATGGCGCTGTGCACTCACGCTGTCAAAATGGTTGCGGACAAAATTGCCAATTGCGGCGCGTAAAAACTGCCGGAAGCGCCCGCGATTTGGGTCTGCGACAAGATCAATGCGCTTTGCCAATAGCCGCTCAAAAAAACTTTGGGTTAAATCTTCCGCGTCACTCAAATTGCCGCAATAGCGCCGTACATAAGCCATCACTGCCGGCCGATAGATGCCGCAAAGGCCGGCTAAGGCATCGGCTGCTGCCGCTGGATCATCCGAGCGCGCGGCGTAAACTAGGCTCCAGCGGGTGGTTTCGAATTGGCTCAAGGTGTAATCAACACCACGGTCGGAAAGTAGTGGGCATAGCGCTTGACGTCCGCTGCCAGGCCACCTGAGCGATACCGCGTGCTGCTTTGAACCGATCAAATTGAACCGTTTCAGCGCCTGCGGCTTTACGGATCACGACCTCGCCAGCAGCGTTTGCGCAAAATTCGAGCCTGTCTCCAGTTTGCATGTTAAGCGCAGTTCGAACGCGCTTGGGTATGGTTACTTGACCTTTGGTCGTTAAAGCGAACGACATGAGCTCATCCAACAAAGTAAAACGGACAGCCAAAGCGTATTACTTATAGTTGTTAAGGTTCAAGCACCGTCACCTTCACCTGAGATTCTGGGTTGCCAATTATTTTGTTGCGGCTGAGTTTTCCCGCCACTTGGTGAAAAACCCAAAATTTTAGATTTAATGCGCTTTTTTGCAACATTTTGCTTATTCCACTGTAATCGCCGACCAGAAATTCTGTAATGACCTGTGAGAGCACCCGCTTTCCCATGTTTATGACGGAGTATTTCTATGCGACGACTGTTGTTTTTTACCGCCTGCCTTGCCGCAGGCGCGCTTCACGCGCAAACGCCTAACCGCTTCAGCGGCGGCGCAACGCTTGCCGGCCCCGCTGGCGTTAGCGCCGATTCCCGCTTTGCGCTCGACGCAGCGGCCTTCCCGACCGGTACGGATTTTTCCGAGCCAAAAAAATCACCATCCAACGCGCCAACGCCTCCCACAGCCCCCAAAGCTCTCGAACAGCTCGGCGGCCGCTTTGGCCTGACGGCGGCACTGAACAACCCCAGTGCACCGACCGTGGCCTGCACCACCGGCGCCGATCCCATCTTCCAAAACGGCTTCGAATAACTCGATCAACTCACAAGGATAAAAAATCATGAAAACAATCAATACAGTTTTATTCGCTGCCATTTTGGCGGGACTATTTCAAAGCGCATCCGCAGCACCTTGGATCTATCGCGGGTCGTTAAGCGATGGTGGTGAGGAAGCAAACGGTGCGTACGATTTACGCGTCACGCTGATCGGCGCAAACGGCGCGGTATTGGCGCAACCCGTCACGCTCAACAGCGTGCAGGTGCAAAAAGGTAGCTTCCAAACCAATGTGGATTTTGGTGTCGACGTCGCCCGCTTTCCGGGCGCCAAAATCAAAACTGAAGTGCAGCAGGGTGGCAGTGGCTTTGTGCAGTTGGGCGAACCAAAAGCCGTCAATGCGCCAGACGGTGGGCCGGGGCACTGTTGGGAGGTTGGTGGGAATACTACGGTTGGAACTGCGGTATTCGGTACGAACGATTCAGCAAGTGATGATCTTATGAGACTTACTGTTCGGGGTGAGAGAAAACTCTATTTGCGCGCTGGTGGCGGAGTAGAGACGATTAACTCCCTCGCGACTGGCTTGAATTCAATGGCCTTAGGTAGCGCAACGACTGAAGCGGCGGGAAGCTTCGCCGCCGGTGGCGGAAGAACCAGCGCCGCAGCAACGAGTTCCTTTGTCTTCTCTGATAGCTTGGTTCCCAACACACCCGGCGCGCTTGGTTTTGCAGAGAGTCCTGGGCAATTTCTCGTGAAAGCCGGCGGCGGCATCGGTTTTAACACCCCAGCAGGTGTTTTTGATTTGGCGATTGGGCCGCGCCCAGGGGGGGATCAAGACGCGTCGATCGCATTGAATGACGGCAACGGATTTGGAACATTGATTACCACTGACAGTGCCGCAAGCAACATGACTCTCAAGGCATTTCGAGAAGGCAGCAAAATCGTTACCGATGCGCCCCTAGGTTTGAACGTTTTGAACGGAATAACGTTGGGCTCAGCGTTAAATCTGGGCGGTACGGTCTTCGTAACCATTAGGGAGTCCAACAATAATTTAATCCTAAATGCGCCGCCGCTTGGGGTTGGTCCGCCGGGAAAAATCGGCCTCAACCGTGCACCTACAGCGAACAGCGTCGAAGTCGGCGGAAATGCCTCAAAAGACACCGCAGGGTCATGGCTTGCGAATTCCGATGCGCGCATCAAAACCGAAATCCAAAGCATTCCAAACGCCTTGGATCGTTTGAGCGCGCTGCGCCCTGTGACGTTTAAGTACAACGCCGAATATTTGGCTGCACACCCCAGCATTAAAGACGTCACTTACTACAATGTGATCGCCCAGGAATTCCAAAAAGTGTTCCCAGATGCGGTGCAGGGTTCTGGCGAATACTTGGCCGGGAAAGCGAACTCGAAGGCCAATGAAATCCTACAGGTTGACACCTACCCGGCGCAAATTGTAGCGATCGCTGCGATTCAAGAGTTGAACGTGAAATTGGAAATTGAGCGTAAAGAAAACGACGCCCTAAAAGCCCGTCTCGATGCGCTCGAAGCGCGCTTGAAGTAATTCACTGGCATGCGTTTCCCCGCTGCGAGGAAACGCATTTTTTAACTGAGCTGATGGCGGTTTTTTCGTGCTAGCCCGCCGTTCGCAATGCCAGCCGTTTGGCCTCAATTTTCGCCGCATGTATTCGCGCGCGATCCAACAATCGCTGGTTGCGTGCGTCAAAGCGTTGGCGTGCCAGATCTGAATCGACGGTTGACAAACGTGCCCGACCATCAGCAACAAGTTCGATGCAATCAACCGGGCAAGCGGGGATGCACAGCTCGCAGCCGGTGCACTCGGCGGCAATGACGGTATGCATGCGTTTTGCCGCGCCAACAATAGCGTCCACCGGGCAAACGAGTATGCATTTGGTGCAACCGATACACAGATCTTCAATGACAAACGCCACCCGCACCGGCACCTCGACGCCATTTTCAGGATTTAGCGGCAGCGTTGGGACTTGCAACAGTGCGGCGAGTGCCGCGATAACGGGTGCGCCGCCGGGTGGACATTGATTGATCGGTGCACAGCCGCTTGCAATGGCCTCGGCATAGGGCGCGCAGCCCTGATAGCCACAGCGTGTGCACTGCGTTTGCGGCAGTAGTGCGTTGATTGCAGTCGCGTTGATCACAGTCGATATTTGCCGTGTCGCCTTCGGGCGTGCGCTTGCAAAAAGCTACAGCCGCACCACCGTGCGGCCGACGGAGCCACCCGCCAACATCGTGGCAAAAGTAGCGTCTAGTTGACTCAACGTGACTTCCTTCGCGGCAATTTCGCTTAAGTGCTTGGGTTTCCAATCGCTGGCTAAACGCTGCCAAATTTGCGCGCGCAGCGGGTATGGGGTGTTGGCGGAATTGATCCCCAGCAGGGCGATGCCACGAATAATAAAGGGCATGACGGTGGTGTGCAGCTCGTGCCCGCCGGCCATGCCGCAGCTGGCGATGGCGCCCCAGGGCTGGATCACGCGCGTCAGCATATCCAGCATTTCGCCGCCCACATTGTCCACTGCACCGGCCCAGGAGGCCGCTTCCAGCGGACGTCCGCCAAAAGTTAAACCCTCACGTGCGACGCACTGGCGCGCGCCGATGCGCTTCAAAAAATCAAATTGCGCGATCTTGTTGGTGATCGCGTGCATCTCAAAGCCGGCAACGGTAAATAGATCCAGCGCCAAACTGCCGACGCCTCCGGTGGCACCGGTGACCACGATCGGCCCCATGTCCGGCAGCTGGCCGTTGGCCATCATGCGCCACAGGCTTAACGCCGCAGTGAAGCCTGCGGTGCCCAGCGCCATCGATTCGCGCAGCGTTAAACCCGTCGGCAGCGGCACTACCCATTTGGCTTCCAGGCGTTGATATTCGCTGTAGCCACCATCGCGCGTTTCCGACAGGCCGCAGCCGGTGACCAAAACTTCATCGCCCTCACGAAAGCGCGCATCGCGGCTTTCCACCACGTGGCCTGCGATATCAATGCCGCCAATCAGCGGGAATTGCCGCAGTATTTTGCCGTTGCCGCTGCCGGCGAGCGCGTCTTTAAAATTGACCGAGGAAAACGCCGTTTTAACCGTCACTTCGCCAGCATTTAAACTGTCAACGCCGATGCTTTCAATGCCGGCGCGATAGCCCTGCGCATCGCTATGAATACGATAGGCGTTGAAGTTTTCCGGCAACGGCTGGGCTACTTCGCTCATTAAAATACGCCAGCAAATTTCATCGCACCGACCAGCACCGCAATCGCAAGCACCAGCATAATGCCCCACACCGCGCCGGAAATGCCGCCGCTTGGCTGTGCTGCTGGGCTTGCAGCGGACGCCGCTGTGCTCGCCGTCGCCGGGCCGCCTGGGGCGCCGCTTTGCCCCATCATTTCCCGCCCGGGTGACACCAGCTGAAAGCGCAGCTGATCAAAACGCAGTTCGTCGCCGTGCTTGAGTAGCTCACGCGTTACGCGTCGATCGTTCACGAACGTGCCGTTGGCGGAACCTAAATCTTCCACCATCACGCCATCTTGGCTTGGGCGTAGTTCGGCGTGGCGGCGTGACACTTCATCGGTCGGGATCGAAATATCGCACTCTGGATTGCGCCCGATCACGGTAACCCCGGTCAATGGAAAGACTTTACCGAAGGTCGCGCCAGAAACGCCGCGCAACATAAATTTTGGCAGCGCCGAGCGCACCCGCGTGCGGCCATCGTCTGCTTCTTCATGGCGTTTTTGCACCATCGGCACGGCGCCCGCACCGGGTGCAGCTTTATCGACGGCGACAATGCGCACCCGCACATCAGCGACTTGAATCACATCCCCCGCACGCACTTCGGTGCTGCGCGTAATCGGCGCGCCGTTTAGTGTCAGCGGCGCGCCAGGCATGGGTGACAGCATCGCGGTTTCACCGTTGACTTGCAGCTCGCAATGGTTCGCAAGTACCCCGGGTGCGAACAGTTTTACCTTGGCGCCGGCGGCGCTGCCAATCGTGTGCAGGCCGTTGCTCAGTTCAATTTGTGCGTGTTCGGCGTTGGGGAAAAGTAGTCTCATGGCGTCTCAATGGGTAATCAATACAATTTAATACTCGCTGTGCGCATTGTGGCGGTTTACGGCGATTGTGCAATATCCCGCGCCACCCTAAATCCGACGGTGTTGTTGCGTGCGTCGCTGGCAAATGCAGTTCGGGCCACGACACTGATTTCCAACGGCCCGCTGACCCACGCTGTGCCCATCGCAATGCGCGAGCTGCAGCGTCCAGCTTGCCAAGCGCCGCCGCCCTTTGGATGGCCGACAATACTGGCGTTCCAGCAGTCTGCCACCCATTCGCGTGCGTTTCCGGTCAAATCCATCAGGCCATTTCGATCAACGCCAAAACTGCCAGCGGCGGCAGTGGCGGCAAATTTGTCGCTACAGCTATAAATTTTGCGCGCGTCAAACTGTTTGCCAAAATCTGCATCGCCGATGTTTCCCGCGCTACAGCTGGGTGCGGGCGCTGCTTTCGCCAGCAACTGCCATTCGGCCTCACTCAATAAACGATAGCTTTCGCCAGTCTCCTGGCTCAGCCAGCGGGTGTAGGCGGTGGCATCACTGTAGTCCACACACACCACCGGTGCGCGCTCGGATTGATCAAACCCGGGTTTTTGCCAGGTGCGATCTTTCGCGACAAACATGGCAAAGCCTTCAATGTTGTTGCAGCCCTGTACGCCGCCGCGATAGCCGCTGGCGGCGACAAAACGGCGATAGTCAGCCAGCGTCACTTCGGTGCGCGCAACGGCGAAATTATGAGCGATCGTGGCGCGCGCAGAGGCACCTTTGGCATCGCGCAAGTTCACCTCGCTGGCCGCAATAATAGTCATTGACGCGGCTTTGCCGCCCGATTTCAGCGCGTCTGCAAAGCTAAATCCGGGCTTGCCGATGCCCGGCGCGCGTTTCACGCCGGAAAGTGCGGCGGCATTTGCTGGCTCAATCAATAGCACCGACTGATACAGTGCCGCAGCCTGATCACCCTGCCATTTCACTTCGAGCGGCTGCGCTTTTTCCAACAAAGCCGCAACAATGCGGGCGCGTTCGCTTTGCAGCAGCAGGGCTTCTTTGGATTTGGCACCGCTTAGAAGCGCAGATTTTTGTGCGGGCGCTAATTCCAACAAAAACGCCGCAACGTCAGGCGCGGTGGTGGCGATCAGGGCATCGACTTTGGGCGCAATGGTGGCAAAACAATCGTTGATACCTTTTTGCGCAATCGTAGAGCTCAAATCAACCACCAACGCAAGGCGGTATAAATCAATTGCGCCGCTGCGGGGCAAGAAGCACTGGCTTTTTTGCGCTGCCACGCCGGCAGAGGCCAGCCATGGTTTGACGAAATTGGCGCGCGTCGGCGGGCCAAACTTGGATGCCAATGGTATCGCCGGCGTTAATGGATCAACAGCCAATGGATCAACAAGCGCCGGATCAGTAAGCGCCGGATCAATCGGCAGCGCCGGATACGCACTGATATCTGGCATAGACGAGGTAACGACGACCCCTTTTTCCGGCGGCGCTTGCGCATCGGTCGGCGCTGTTCTGTCGGCAGTGCCGGGAACGCTGTTCACTCCAGGAACGTCATTAATTACCGGGTCAAAGCGTTTTTTGGGCGGTTGATTAAGCAGCCACCAGCCGCCGGCACCAAGCCCTAAAGCCAGCAGGCCGGCGGCCGCAAATGGCCACACGCTGCGTTTTGCCGGCCGTTGTGTTGCGGCTGTGGCAGCGCCATAAAGTTTGTTCGTGTCTATCGCTGCCGTCGCTTTTGGCACGATTGCAGGCAAGGTCGGGCGATCTGCGGGTGCGATTGCTTGTTTGATCGGCGCCAACGCGCGCTCGTCAACATTAAGCGTCGGCCGCGCTGGTGGCGCGGACTGCACGGCATAAGCTGAGGTGATTGGCATTGCCGGGGAGGCTTTCAGCAGCACCCGCTGCGGCACGATGCGCTGCGCGCTGGTCGGCACATCACCCATCGCAAAAGCAAATTGCTCGGCGTTGTCGAAACGCTCGTTCGGGTCTTTCGCCAGCACCTTGTCGATAAATGATTGCCAATGTGAAACATACGCAGGCAAGCGCGGAATTGGCTCAAAAACATGCGCGTAGGCCACCGCAAAACCATCCGCACCGCGATATGGCGGGTGCCCGGTTAGGGCTTCAAACGTCAGCGCGCCTAAGCTGTATAAATCGCTGCGCTGATCTATTTCACCGCCGCGCGCTTGCTCTGGGCTCATATAGCTTGAGGTGCCGATGCTGACGCCGGTTTGGGTGATCCGCGTCGAGCCGTGTTCGCTGCGCGCGATGCCAAAATCGGTCAGCACCGGATTATTCGCGCCATCAAACATGATGTTGCCGGGGGTCACGTCGCGGTGAATGACGCTGCGCTGATGCGCAAAGCCCAGCGCTTTGGCGATCACGGATATGATCCTGACCACTTCGGTTTCCGGTATGCCACGCTCAATGCGCGCGGACATATCGCCGTTTTCAAGATGCTGCATGGCAAAGTAGTGCAGCAGCGTATCGGTTGCGCCGACGTCGTAAACCGCAACAATATTCGGGTGCGTCAAGCCTGCGAGCGTGCGCGCTTCCCGCAGAAAACGCTTGGAAAACGCCGGGTCTGCAACTAACGCCGGTGCCATGACCTTCATCGCGACGCGTCGATCTAGTGCGGTATGGATCGCTAAATACACCCGTGCCATGCCACCCACGCCGATCTCGCGCTCAATCTGGTAGCCGTTAATTTCAGGAAGTTGCATGGATGCGCGCGGTATCAATGGGGCAAGTCATGGGACGTCGGAGGCTTGATGGCAATGAAGGCCCCAAGTGTAGCAGGGCAGGTGCGGGCTCGGCTTTGCGCGCATGCGCGCCATGCAAATAAGTCTCGCCAGGAGGCGAAACGGAAAAATAAGTCTCGCCAGGAGGCGAAACGGAAAAACAAGTCGCCAACCAACTAGACAACTCAGTCAACGATCAATTTGCTAAGCCCTGAAACCAGGCTTCATCGCTGCCTTCGTTAACACCTTCAAACAAAAACGTGCTCAAGTATCGTTCACCCGTGTCGGCCAAGGTCGTCAAAATCACGCTGCCTTCGGGGGCTGCTTTTGCCACTTCACAGGCGGCGACAAAATTTGCCCCCGAAGAAAGCCCGGCAAAAATGCCTTCCTGGGTCGCCAGTGCGCGTGCGCCGTCGCGTGCTTGTTCGTCGGTGATGGGAATAATGTCTTGATAGATCGTGCGATCCAAAATTGGCGGGATGAAATCCGGCGTCCAGCCCTGAATTTTGTGCGGTGCCCAGGCTTTACCTGCCAAAAGCGAGGCGCCCGACGGTTCGGTCGTGATGATTTTGACCTCTGGGCGCGCCAAACGCAGCATTTGCCCGACACCTGTCAACGTGCCGCCGGTGCCCCAGCCAGTGACAAAATAGTCCAGCCGCTTACCGGCAAAGTCGAGCAATATTTCCGCGCCCGTGGTGTTGCGGTGATAGCTTGGGTTTGATTCATTTTCAAACTGGCGCGCCAAATACCAGCCGTGCTTGAGCGCTGCGTCACTGGCCCGTTTGACCATGCCCGAGCCGCGTTCGGCGGCTGGTGTCAAAATGACTTTAGCGCCCAATGCGCGCATTAATTTGCGCCGCTCAATTGAGAAGGTTTCCACCATAAACGACACAAATGGGTGGCCGAGCGCGGCGCACACCATCGCCAGCGCGATGCCGGTGTTTCCCGACGTGGCTTCCACCACAGTTTGCCCGTCTTTCAGTTCGCCGCGCTGCTTGGCATCGTTAATAATGGCAAATGCCAAGCGATCTTTCACCGAGTGCATCGGATTGAATGCCTCAACTTTGGCGTAAATCGTGCGCCCCGCCACGCCCGCGTGGTTGATGCGCACCACCGGAGTGTTGCCGATGGTTTCCAAAATACTGTTATAAATCATGCACGTAGCCTTGGCTGTTGAGTGGTGCTGGGAACTTTGCCGGGTTGGCAGGTGAAAGCTGGGGCTGCTTTAGGTGAATTCAAGCATAGCTTGCGGTGCTTTTCTTGCGGTTTGGCATCGCAAGAACAGCCCAAGCGCGATGAAAAATTTAACGTGTAACCTAAATGTTTTTTGCCCCCCAAGCTCTTGAAATCCAGCAGATCAGAAGCATTTGCTTGAGTCTTAACTTTTGAGATTGCTGCACGGTGCTGGCAACGTTTGCTAACCGGGCTAAATACGCCCCAGTGTTTGCCCAAGCCCCAGTGTTTGCCCAAATCGCAAATCCTTGCACGTTGCAAAAACGTCCGCCCGATATACTACGAGCATGAATATTATTTTTAGCACTGAAAAATTAACCGCGCCGGTTTATTCCGGCACTGACCCGCAGCGCGATGCGGACGTCGAGTTTGATCGTGGTTTAGCGGTCGAGGAAGAACGCCCCGAGCTTAAACCGCCGCCGATGTACAAGGTTTTTCTGGTGAACGACGACTACACCCCGATGGGGTTTGTCGAATACGTGTTACAAAAATTTTTCGCAATGTCTGACGAGACTGCAACCCGGGTGATGCTGAGCGTGCACACTCAAGGGCGTGGCGTTTGCGGCATTTTTACCAAAGACATTGCCGACACCAAGACTGTGCAAGTGAATGATTTTTCAAGGCATCACCAGCACCCGCTGATGTGCACGATGGAGGAAGCGTAAGCCATGTTTAGCAAAGATTTAGAACAAACGATTTCCGGCAGCTACAAGCAAGCGCGTGAGCGCCGACACGAATTTATGACCGTCGAACACCTGCTGCTGGCATTGACGAAAAACGATTCTGCGCTGCAGGTGCTGCGCAATTGCGGCGTCGACCTAGAGCGCTTGGACGAGGATTTGAAACGTCAAATTCACGAGTCCGTGCCGATTTTGGCACCTGATGACGAGCGCGACACCCAGCCGACGTTGGGATTCCAGCGCGTGCTGCAGCGTGCGGTGCTTTCGGTGCAATCCTCTGGGCGCAAAGAAGTGATGGGCGCTAACGTGCTGGTGGCAATTTTTGCCGAGAAAGAATCGCACGCGGTGTATTTGCTTGCGCAGCAAGACATTACCCGACTGGATGTGATTAATTTCATTAGCCACGGCATTTCAAAATTAGCCACTGAAGCTAAGCCCGCCGATAAAGAACGCGAGTCTGGCGAGGCGAACGAGAAGCAGTCGGCGCTTGAACAGTATGCGATGAATCTAAACGAGCGCGCGCGCATCGGCAAAATCGATCCGCTGATCGGGCGCGCCGATGAAGTCGAGCGCACCATTCAAATTTTATGCCGTCGCCGGAAAAATAACCCGCTTTTTGTCGGTGAAGCGGGCGTTGGCAAAACCGCGCTAGCAGAAGGTTTAGCCAAGCGCATCGTCGAAAAAGACGTGCCGGAGATTTTGAATGACGCGGTCATTTACTCGCTCGATTTGGGCGCCTTAGTCGCTGGCACAAAATATCGCGGGGATTTCGAAAAACGCCTGAAAAATTTGCTGGCTGAGCTGAAATTACTGCCGAAAGCAATTTTATTTATTGATGAAATTCACACCATCATTGGCGCAGGTTCGGCCTCCGGTGGCACCATGGACGCATCAAACCTCATCAAGCCACTGTTGGCATCGGGCGAACTGCGCGTGATGGGTTCCACCACCTTCCAAGAGTTCCGCAGTGTGTTCGATAAAGACCGCGCACTGACGCGACGTTTTCAAAAAATTGATGTCGTCGAACCCACGGTCGCGGAAACCATTGAGATTCTGCGCGGCCTGAAAACTAACTTTGAGGCGTTTCACGAAGTCGAATATGCCTTCGATGCCATTCGCGCTGCCGTGGAATTATCCGTCAAGCACATTCACGACCGCTTCTTGCCCGACAAAGCGATTGATGTCATCGATGAAGCCGGCGCGCGTCAACGTTTGCTGCCGCTGGAGTTACGCAAGAAAATAATCGACACCGCTGAGATGGAATACATCGTTGCGAAAATGGCGCGAATTCCAGCAAAACACGTATCCGTTTCGGATAAAAATGTGCTGCGCAATTTAGATCGCGATTTGAAAATGACAGTGTTTGGGCAAGATGATGCGATTGACGCGCTTGCAAGCGCGATCAAAATGTCGCGCTCGGGCTTAGGCGAGCCAAATAAACCGATTGGCAGTTTCTTGCTTGCAGGCCCAACCGGCGTGGGTAAAACCGAAGTCACCCGGCAACTATCGATGGTGCTGGGCATTGAGCTTTTACGTTTTGATATGAGCGAATACATGGAAGCGCATTCGGTATCGCGCCTGCTGGGTGCGCCGCCGGGTTATGTCGGCTTTGATTCCGGCGGTCAGCTAACGGATGCTGTGACCAAGCACCCGCATGCAGTTTTGCTGTTGGATGAAATCGAGAAAGCGCATCCGGAAATTTTCAATCTGTTGCTACAAGTCATGGATCGCGGCGTGCTGACCGACGCGAACGGGCGTGAGTGTAATTTCCGTAATATCGTGCTGGTGATGACGACCAACGCCGGTGCGCAGGCGGCCTCGAAACGCACAATGGGTTTTCTCAAACAAGACCGCAGCTCAGATGCGATGGAAGCGATTCGCAAACATTTCAGCCCAGAATTTAGGAATCGACTGGACGCGATTGTGCAGTTCAAAGGTTTGGATGAAGCAGCGATTGGGCGCGTGGTTGAGAAATTCCTGATGCAGCTTGAGCAGCAACTTGCCGATAAGCACGTCACGATCACGGTTACCGATGCCGCCAAACTATTGCTCGCAGAACGTGGTTTTGATCCGCTGATGGGTGCACGCCCAATGGCGCGGGTGATTCAAGATCAAATCAAGCGCAAGCTGGCGGACGAATTGCTATTTGGAAAATTAGTTACCGGCGGTATGGTGTTCGTTGATGTCGACAGCGTGAAAGATGTGAAAGATGTGAAAGAACTGAGCATTCGCTGCGAAGCGCCAGAGGTTGAGCTGGAGGCCGAGGTCGAGGCGGTTTAGCTGTTGAAATTTGCCCCATGAAAGCGGGACTAGACAAAGCCCGCTTTTTGTTTGTCACATCGCCATTAAAGATCATCGTGGGCAACTTCCGAAGCTCAAAACGACCAAAAGGAACCCTATGCCAACTGATCTACCCAAGCTTATTATTGGCACCAAAGCCCTGTCGTCTTGGTCATTGCGGCCTTGGCTGCTGTTGGCGCATTTTAAAGTGCAGTTTGATGAGGTGTTGTTGCAGTTTGACGATGCCTATGTTTTGCCACCCGCTGCCAGTTCAAGTGCGCAAACGAATCAACCACAAACGCCTAAACAGACTTTCAAGTCGCAGATTGCCACGCTTTCACCCACTGGCAAGGTGCCCGCGTTGCACGATGAAGGGCAAATCATTTGGGACAGTTTGGCAATTTGCGAATACGTAAACGAGCGCTATTTGGATGGGCGTGGTTGGCCTAGTGATCTTGCTACACGGGCTTTGGCGCGCGCGGTTGTCGCAGAAATGCACGCTGGCTTTGCCAATTTGCGGCAATCCATGCCGATGGACGTGCTGCGCGAGCCGCAGGCTCTGGCTGAAGTGAATAGCGCAACTCAGGCCGACATTCACCGCGTTTGCGCGCTCTGGCGTGAGCTGTTAGGGCGTTTTGGCGGGCCGTTTTTGTTCGGCGAATTTTCTATCGCCGACTGTTTTTATGCGCCGGTAGCAACGCGATTGCAGCACTACGCCGTCGCTGTTGGGCCACTTGAGCGGGGCTATATCCAGACGATCTATCAGCTGGCGGAAATGCAGGAATGGATCCAGCAGGCGCGAGGAGATCTCGCCGAATAGGCAACACGGCAGAACCGCCATTCGCGCCAGCCATTTTTTAAGGCATCTACAAAAGCGATAAAACGTAACTGGATTTGCCTGTTGTGGCTTGATTGCCGTCGTTTTTCCGAAAATTCTGCGTAACTAACGTGATAAATTGTTAACTGAGCGTTATTTCGCCATAAATTCTCGTTATCCTGCGGGCTTTAACCCAGCAGGAATTTAAATGAAATTAGTGCAAAAACCCATCGCGTTTGCCCTAGCGGCATTGATCGCACCAGCTCTGCTTTTTGCGAAAAGCCCGCACGCTTTTAAGGGCGAGGTCGAAACTCAGGCGCGCTCAAATTCCAACATCTCGCTGGCGCCATCATCAAACAGCGGCTTTGACTTCGCATCTTTAAAGGACTTTGATCAAGATGACGAGGGCGTCGATGCCGACGATTCTGATGATGAAGACGAAGACGAAGAATTCGGCGATATCGCCGACATTGATGGCTCGGACTATGACGAGTTGGAGTTAGCCGAATCAGACAACCCAGACGAAGATGGCGATGGCGTTGATGATTTGATTGATGATGATCAGGACACCGGCGATGGCGACGACGACAGCGACGACGGCGATGATGGCGATGGCGGCAGCGCTGGCGCAAAAGCAGCAGGGCGTCGCAGTAGCTCGGTGGAGCGCTATACCGGCAAAGTTGGTTTTGCCCACAAGTATCAAATCAGCAAAACCGCGAACTATGCGTCGAGCGTGAAACTCAGCTTGGACAAACAGCCCGACCGTAGCGATCTAGGTAAGCTGAACTTCGCCTTTTCGACTGGCCCTGAATTCAAACTAAGCGATGTCGTGAAGCTTAAGACCGCAGTCAACTATGTGCGCTTACAGCAAAATAGCGAGAATTTTCTGAGCACTTGGGTCGGCTCGGTCGGCCTCGACTGGGATGTAAATAAGCAGTTTGGGCTCGGTTTTAATTACAACTATCAAAACAAAGACGTCACCGATCCAGAGTCGCCTGACGCCATTATCAACACCTTGACGTTCAATCTAGATTGGGCACTCAGCAAGAACGATATTTTGAAATTCAAATATTCACCCACAGTCGAAGATTCCTCGATTACCACGCGCAACAAAGACAACAGTGGCTTTGAAGTTGCCTACTCGCGCAAGCTGCCCTGGAACACGGTTTTGGGCATCGGTTATAAGCGGGATAACGTCGACTATAAAAAGCTCGCACGCCCGCGCAGTGATCAAATTAACGGCTTTGCCCTGCAGTTAGAAACAGAATTCACCGACAATTTCAGCGGCTCACTGGCATATGAAGAACGAAAATTGAATTCCAACATCAACAGCAAAGACGGCAAAAATCGCAGCGTCGTATTCGGTATCGGCTACAATTTTTAGTTTTTTTTGATGGATAGGATAAAAATCGCCCGGTTTACCCGGGCGTTTTTTTGCGTCGTGGATACAAGCTATTCGGAAACTAATCTTTCTTAGCGCCGCCGATTAGGCCGTCGCCATCGAGATCTTTACCCGTCCAAGATTCCACTTTATTGACCGCTGAATTGGCGGCAAGCTTGGCTTGGGCGGCAACTTCGTTATAGGTTTGGCTGGCAAATTCACCGGCTTTGCTGGCGGTTGCGCTTAAATCTTCGGTGAAACCGGCCGATTTGACTTTCGCAACATCAAGGGCGTCGCTGGCCATGTGGCTGACTTTTGCGCCTGCGCTTTTCAAAGCTTCGGCGGCATCGTGCGCCGCTTTTTCGGCAGCGGTTTTTGCTTGATCTAATAAACTCATGGGTATTTCCTTTTGATGTGTGGGCAAGCGAGCGCAAGCGATTAGGCTTGAGGGGCGAGAGGATTGCAAAGCCTCGCTGAACTATTCGCCAATATCAATTTGTTTATCTGCCGCGCGCCCAGCTTCTTGCAACCCTGCCAGCACATCGCTGCGCAGCACGTAATGATTGTCTAAGCCCGATTCGATCGAAGGTGCGGGCCAATTGACCTTATTTATGGCATCGAACTGGATTGCTAGGCGTTTGAGCGTCGCTGCACGGCTGAGCGGCTCGCCGGTGTAGTCAAATTCAGCGAGTGTGGGCTGCAAGCCTAGGTGTAATTTGTCATCGAGCTGTTTGAGGCTGTGCCAAGCAAAGCGGCGAATTGCCGGGCGATCATCGTCTAAACTTTGCAACAGCCAAGGCACGCGAACGGGCAGGGTACTGATTTGAGCTTGATCAAGCTGCCCAAGCTCAAATGCCGTGACCGCTTGGCGCACCGGGTCCCCCGCCAACAAACCCGCTAGGCCATCGCTGAGGTCAGCGCGTGCGCCATCTTTGCGCATGATTTCGCGCCCTGCCTCATGCGACTGATTTGGCCAGCGCTTGGCAATTTCCGCGGCTGCCCACGCAGGTGTGCGCTCGGCGTGGCAGTTTAGACAAGCGTTGGGCTTGCCTGCGGCTAAGTCGGCGGCAACATTGGGAACGCTGATTTGATGCGTGCGGTGTAGTGTCATCACACCGTAAACCGCGCGCGGCATATGGCAAGCCATGCAGCGTGCGCCTGACGTACCAGGCTGATGGCCCGTGTGCGCGGCAATTTGTGTTTTCATCGTTTGATGGCATCGCAGGCAAGGCGCGTCGCCGGCTTGCGGTGTGTGACTTGGCAACATGCCATTCGGATCGCCACTATGCATCGTGTGGCAGCGTATACAGGTGAATTTTTCATCGTTGGCACATTTGGACCGCGTATGGCCCTGATATTCGTAAGCCGTCAAACGCGGCGAGCCATCTTCCCAGAACCGGTTCGAGAACAGGTGTGGTAGTGCCGCACTTGGACTTGGCGTGTCGCGGTTGAGCACGGTCAAGTGATCTTCCAGCAGATCGCCCGGACGATAGCTTATGCCCTGGTTGTAAAGGCTGTCGATGTCACCGGCAGATTTTGGCGTACGCCCTGCGTGGCACGCGCCGCACACCGCGTTGCTGCGGGCGGACGTCAAGCTGGACGGATTGACGATGCTGGCATCGCGCACGCCAAATTTGCTCAGCAGCCGCATGGGCGTACTCTGCATTTTTTTTACATGCACCGATCCTGGCCCATGGCAGCTTTCGCAACTAATACCCAGGTCAGCAAGTTTGGTATCAAATCGCAGCTCAGCACCGACATTGATCAGTTCGCCGCTCCGTGCGCGCGCACGCACTTGCGCAAGATTGCTCACGTGCGGCTCAGCGCCGGTATTATGGCAAAACACGCAGTTGCTGTTCCAAGTTGCAATTTGGGCATCGAACGCTTGCTCATCGCTGCCAAGAAACACCGCATTCATATGCACCCAGCGCTGTTCTTCGATATGCCATAGATAGTGCAAGCGGTAATAGGTTTCACTACCCGCATCTTTCATCAGATATTGCTGGTATCGGTGTGAGCCCACGGTGCGCACTACTTCGAGCTGTGTGAGTGCTTGGTTGTTTTCGGGATCGAAATAGTCGAACTCAAATTTGCCATTGACGGTTTTTGGCTGGACTAAACCACCAAAAGCACTCAAGCGCTGGCCGTCAAACGCGCCGCGCACGGTTTCGGAATTCGCGGCCTGGGTCATGCTGTGATGAAAGGTTTTTTGCCAGCTGGCGTGCCGATCTTGGTGGCAGTTCACACAGGCATTGGCGCCGGTATAGGCGCTTTGAATCGCCGGCGGCGGCTCGGCACGCAGGTCGCGATACGCCTGCACGGACAGCAATGCGGCGATGAATAATGTGATCAGCAGCAAAAAAAAGATCGTACGGGTGCGCATTTTTTGGCTCAACTTCATGCGGTCGCATCCTCAATTAATTTCGCTTCGATGTCCAACATTCGTTTACTAACATAGCGACTGCATGAATTTTGTAATTGCGCGTTGCCGTTAGGCAGCACGCATCGCGGCAATTGAGCTTAGCGCCGATGATTTAGATCGCGTCGCACGGCGGTGGTTTTAAGTAAGATGCCAGTCTCATCTGCCGTGTCGCCTGTTTGGCGAGACTCAATCTCAGTCGCAAACCGCTAAAAAATGCCCAACCCACACTTCACCACAGAGTCCCTCAAATTTCTTGGCGATCTCGCTGAAAATAATTCGCGTGACTGGTTTACGCCGCGCAAGGCGCAGTACGAAACCTTGGTGCGCGATCCGTTTTTAGCGCTGATTGAGGCGATGCAGCCGGCCCTTGCAAAAATCAGTCCGCACTATCGGGCTGACCCGAAACCGATGGGCGGCAGCCTGTTTCGGCTATATCGAGACGCGCGCTTTTCGAATGATAAGTCACCTTACAAACCCTGGGCAGGCGCACGCTTTTTCCACGAGCGCGCCAAGCAAACCGCAGCGCCCAGTTTTTATCTGCACATTGCCCCTGGGGATTGTTTTATCGGCGGCGGGATTTGGCACCCAGAACCGGATACCCAGCGCAAAATTCGCACGTTTATTTTGGAAAACCCGAGCAGCTGGGTTGAGTCCACGCAAAATACCAAGTTCAAAAATCAGTTCACGCTTGGCGGCGACACCTTAGTGCGCCCGCCGCGCGGCTTTGATCCAAACCACGCGTTGATTGCCGATATCAAGCGCAAAGACTTTGTCGCGGTGCGCGCGCTTACCGATGCACAGGTTTGCCATGCGGGTTTGCTGACACAAGTCAGCACTTGCTTTGCCAGTGTCGCGCCGCTAGTGGACTATTTGTGTGCGGCGTTGGAATTGGAGTTCTAGCGTTTTTGCCGGCAATTACAAAACCACCTCAAAATTGACCGCCGCAAATCGCCCCTGGGTATCCATTGCCACAAGACGATGTTTACCGACGCGGGGCAGCGTTGTTTTGAGGGATTCCGCTCCCTGTGTGCGCGCCAACAAGGCGCCATCCAGCAGCCAGCTAATCACTAAATCGCTGCCAATTGCGCGCACTCCGAGCGGCACGGGCTTGTTTAAAGCGTGATTGCTTGGCGGTTTTATCACCGAGCCGTCCAGCACGCCTTCAAGCACCAGCGCCTCGGGCCGCATCGCATCCGCCA
The DNA here is from genome assembly GCA_031410115.1 of Rhodanobacteraceae bacterium. GTDB lineage: Bacteria > Pseudomonadota > Gammaproteobacteria > Xanthomonadales > SZUA-5 > JANNYA01. Next base: position 28,400 of record JANNYO010000605.1, read on the forward strand.
CGCAATCTTTGGCAAGCGGCGGCAGCGTGCCAAGCGCACGCGTCCGCGCGCTCAGCCACGGATAAGCAAGTGCCGGCCAGCGCGCCATTTGGCGCACCTGCACGGCCGAATTTAGGCAGCTGGCGTTGCGTCGTAACCCAGTGTTGGCATCGGCAAAATACTCGGTCGTGCCGGTTTGCCACAGCTTCGCGCTGCGCTCGGGCAAGGTCGCAGGGGTGCTTTCGTCCAGGACATAGGCTTGAATTTTTTTATGACAAATTTCCGGCTGCGTCGCATCAAAACGCAAACCCAGCGGCCAACAGATATCGGCTTTACTGACCGAAGCCGGTGGCCCAGATTCGTTGCCTAAACTTTGCTGCGAAATGCCATCGTAAAGCTCAAACATCAGCGGCAAGGCGCTGACTGCACCATAACTACCTGGATTCGGCGTGCCATCTGGGCGGCCAATCCACACGCCGATTGTGACGTTAGCCGTGGTGCCCAGCGCCCAGGCATCGCGAAAGCCAAAGCTGGTGCCGGTTTTAAACGCGATCCGCCGGCGATTGCCGCGATCAAAAATTAAACTATCGCCGACGCCTAAGCGGCCAGCGTCGCTCAACATTTGATAGGTGATCCAGGCCGCACCCGGGCTCATGAGTCGACGATTTGATAGCGGCTCAGACGGCGTCAGGCGCACCCGCGCGCTCAAGCCCGCGCGCGCCAAGGCCGCATGCACGCCCAGCAGTTCTTCTAATTTCGCGCCGCCGCCGCCCAGGATTAGACTTAAGTTAGGTAACGCACCATCGGGCAGCGCCAACTTTAAACCTGCATGTTCCAACGCGGCGTAAAACTTGCCCGGCCCGACGCGGTCGAGCAAATCGACCGCAGGTACGTTTAGGCTCAATCGCAGCGCCTCCGCCGCACCGATTGGGCCGTTAAAATTTTCGGTGAAATTCGCCGGTCGATAGCCAGCGAACTCCTGCGGCGCATCGATCAGCAGGCTTTCCGAGTGAATCAAACCGGCATCCAGCGCGATCGCGTATAGCGCCGGTTTGAGCGTCGAACCCGGCGACCGGCTGGCCTGCACCATGTCGATGTGGCCATAGCTTTTCGCATCGCCGAAAACGCTTGAGCCGACATAAGCCCGCGCCAGCATGGTGTCGTTGTCAACGATCAGCACCGCCGCAGAAGTTGCCGGGGCAAAGCGCCTAATCGCGTTTGCCACACGCGCCTCAGCCATTTGCTGCCACTGCGGGTTGATGCCGGTGCGGACTTCATCAGCGCCGGGATTCTCCACATGCAAACGCTGTGCCAGTAGTGGTGCCAACATCGGCACGCGCAGGCGTTTGGCAAACACCGCCTCCAACTGCGCGTCACTTACCCGCGCGGGGGTCCAAACGCCCAAATCGCGCATACGCAGCAGCACTTTGTCGCGCGCGCGCTGGGCCGCCGCACTCGCGCGATCTGGCCGCAGTGCGCTCGGGCGCTGTGGCAGCACCACCAAAAGTGCCGCTTCCGCGTCGCTCAAGTCGTGGCTAGATTTGCCCAAATACGCACGCGACGCGGTTTCCACGCCTTCAATGGTGCCGCCGTACGGGGCAAAGCGCAGATACAAATCCAAAATTTCCGCCTTGCTCAAGCGCGACTCCAACTGCAGCGCCCGCACGATTTGCCAAAGTTTGCCGAATACGGTGCGCGGCATGGGTTCAATGATGCGCGCCACCTGCATCGTGATTGTCGAGCCACCCGAGATCGCGCGGCGGTACCAAAGCGCTTGCCCAACCGCACGCGCAAGCGCTAATGGGTTGACGCCACGATGGCGATAAAACCAGCGATCTTCATAGTTCAGCAGCAGCTGTAAATACGCCGGTGCCACGTCTTTCGCCCGAACCGGATAGCGCCAAACCCCGCGCGCATCGGGAAACGCGCGCAACGGCGTGCCATCGCCCGCCAAAATCAGCTGCGCGGAGCGCTGCGCCAAAAATTCGTTGAGCGGCGGCGGGTACAGATAATCCAGAGCAAATAAAAGCCCAAAGCTCAAGAGAAAAATGGTTAACAGTTGGCGAAGTTTGCGCATATAAATTAATCGCGGTAAATACGTTCAAATTCCCAAAACTTCGGCAAGTTCACGTTCTGGCCGGAGCGCCTGCAAAAAATGTAGCAGCGGTATGCAATCGACTTCAGCAATTTTGAGACGCTCGGTGCCTAAATAGAGTAGTGCAACTTTGGCTTCTGGGTAGTCGTCTCGAAATTCACGCAGGGCGCGCGTATCTTTGCTGTGTAGCGTGCTTGAACGCTTGACTTCAATAGCGACAAAGATTTGACCGTAGACAATGAAGTCAACCTCGCTGCCTGATTTGGTGCGCCAGTAGTACAGCTTTTCGTCCTGTCGACGATAGTCAAGATATGCACGCAAGTGTTGGGCGACCAACCCCTCGATAGCGCTGCCTTCAATTTCCTCCACGCGATCCAGCGGCCCACGCGGGCGCAATGAGCGAAACACACCGGTATCGAAGAAATAGAATTTTTCGTGTGCAACTAGTTGCCGCTGCGCCCGCTTGGTAAATACCGGCACGCTAAAGCACAGCAGCAAATCGTGCAGAATTTCAAAGTAGGACTCGACCGTTTTGCGGCTGACTTGGCACTCGCGCGCTACCGACGCCAGATTAATTTGCGCGCCGTGCGAAAAACTAATGGCTTCCAAAAAGCGGGCAAATCCTGCGACGTCGCGCACCAACGCTTCGGCTTGCACCTCTTCACGCAAGTACAGCGCCGCGTAGGCACTCAAGCTGTGTTCGGGTTGGGCTGCGTGCCAAATTAAAGGGGTGAGCCCAAAACGCAGCGCGCGCGGCAATTCGAACTGCTGACCAAGTTCGGCTGCCATGTACGGATGCATGTGCATTTGCTGCAAGCGTCCGCCGAGTAAGTTACTTGCGCCTCTGCGCAATTTGCGCGCGCTCGACCCGGTAAGCACGGCAAGTAGCTGCGGCTTCGCAGCGCGTGAGCGCTGTTCGATTTCGTCATGCAGCACATCGAGTAACGCTGGCACTTTTTGTATTTCATCTATGACTAGGGTTGTGACGCCGTCATTTGTAATCACTGCGGTTGTCGTCGCGGAATTTGTAGGCGCAGCATTCAGCAATTCGCGTAAGCGCTCCGGCCGCGCAAGGTAACTGCGCTGTAATGCTGGATCGAGTAAATCCAGCCACAGCGCTTTGGGGAACGCCGCGCGCAACCAAGTGGATTTCCCGGTGCCGCGCGGCCCTAGCAGCAAGCAACTTTGCGTTGAATACCGTAAAAACCGCCTAAAAGTCGCCATAAATGCTGCCTAAAATCATTTAATAGGGGAAAATATGCAGCATTATTTTCCCACTTGGCGATTTTTGCAAGTCCTCAAATACGCTTACTGTCCCGCCAACACCGTTACCCGCGCTGGAATCGACACCCCAACCGTGGTCAAAGATGGGCGATACATATCTTCCAATTGCGTCGGTGGCACCACGAAACTACCCGGCGAAACTGCGCGCACGACGTAGAAATAGCGCGTCTCGCCCTCGCTGAGTGGCAGCGCCAACACGTAACGATCATCACGAAACTCCTCAAAGCGCACGCTGGTTTGGGCGCGCACATCGCTGACGCTCAGCTCACCGGCTTTCAGCCCGCTGAGCTGTTCGGGTGGCAGCAGATTTAAGTTTTCTGCCTCAAATCCACCGGGTAACAAATCCACCAGCAGCACATCGTTCGCCCATATTTTTGATTGGATGGTCAAGCCTGCAATCAATCGATCACCCTCGCGCACGCTGTCACCGGAAAACGCGCTGCCATCCATATTGAAGTATTTGCGCGCCACGGTGAATTGATCCGAACCTGGCTGTGGCGGCGTGCGTGCAATGCCTACGGTTTGCTGCAACAAATACAGCGGGCCAGCAGATTGGGTGGTTAATTTTGCCCCGGCGTTTAAATCAGCAAGCGTCAAATTTGCCGCAAAAATTCCGCCGGTGCTAAACGGTGTCGCTTTACCAGCAAGCTCAAACGCGCCCTCAAGCTGCGCGCTGCCTAGGCTTAGCGCCTTCGCCAAACGCACCAGCGCCACCCGTTCTTGCGTCGACATATACGGATTTTCACGCACCAAATAAGTCAAATCTAGCAGCCGCTGATCGCTATCGCTGGGTGCCGCTTTTGCTTCAATCGCCAGCGCCAAGGTTAACGCGTGATCGTGCAATTCACTGCCGTAATCACCCAGCCAGCGGTCTTTTTGCATTGCCCATTTTCCCCCGAAGGCAAGCGCGATTGCGGCGTCACCGCGTTTGCTGTCACCGGCGGCTTTCAATGCCAAGCCCAAACGCACCAGCGGCAGCGGTGACAGCGCTTTGCTGGCTTGGCTGTCGTAAATCGAACGCAAACTGCCGAGCGGCGCCTGATTGACGCGCGCCAGCACATAGCCCGCATACGCGTTATAGCTCAGGCGCAAATGATCGGAGTTGTCTTGATAGACGCGGTCATAGTTGATCTCTCCGCCGGAAAGTAAGGACTCTTTCAAGCGCTCGAGCGCTTTTTGTAGCAACTGTGGCGGCATTGCATAGCCTTGGGTTTGCGCGTCGATCAACACATCGGCGACGAACGGCGTCAAGGTAGGCTCGGCGTATTCAGCCGTCGGCCAATAGTTAAAATGCCCAGATTCCGCCTGCATGGAGGCGATTCGACCTAAACCAAAGCTGACGTTTTCCGCGCGCTTTTTCACCGTCGAAGCGGGCAAGCCAAGCTTTGCTAAGGCGGCATCGTCCAGCGTCAAATACGGCATCAATTTGCTGGTGGTTTGCTCAATGCAGCCGTATGGATATTCAAACAATCCCTTCACCGCATCTGCGACTGGGATTGGCGCACGCGCACTCAAAGATACCCGCGAGCGCACTGTGCTCGGATAGAAATCCGCTGTCGCAACATTCAAATCGATGGCGCTGGCATTCGCCACGGTTTCAAATCGCACGCGCCGCGTTTCCGACCACGCCGGACGCACCACCGATTCAAACTTGCGCTCAAATTTCGCATCGTTACCGGCCACGCCAATCGAGTATTTCGCGACACCAATCGCGGCAGTCGCGACAACATCGAAGGTCAAGGTTTTCTTTTCCTGATCCGCTAAAGTGACGAGCGCCTGATTGGTGGCAAACTTTAAGCCGTCGCTGCTCAATAGTTTGAGCGCAAATTCACCCGCTTTGTCGGTGAAATTCTGCACGTCGATGGTCAACTTACCGCTATCGCCCGGTGCAAAAACGCGCGGCATACTGACCTCAACAACCACGGGTGCGCGCACGATTGTTTCACTCTGGGCAAAGCCGTAGCGGCTATCGGCAAAAACCACCGCCGACACTTTCAAACTGCCATTAAAATCTGGTACATCCAGCGGCACCGTCGCATTGCCCTTGGCATCAAGCGCCACAGCACCGCTAAACAAATCCACCGTTTGCACCTTAGCGGTACTGCGATTCGCCTGTGGCAATGCGCCCAACATGCCATCGCCACCGAAGCGCAGTTTCGCCAGTGCGCCCGGTAAGGACTCAATAATTCGTCCATAAACATCAAACAAATCAATGGCATAGGCACGTTGAGCGAAGAAATGCTTGAATGGGTCAGGCACAGTGAAATTGGTGATGTTGGTAATGCCTTGATCAACGGCATGCACCGTCACGAACGCCGTCTGACCTTTTAAATCTGGCACCGAAACCGCCACGCTTAAGGCTTTCGCTGGCAACATTTTTGCCGGCGCAGTCAAGCTCACCACTAGCTGACGCTCGGCGCGATCCATCGGCAAATGAATCATGCCGACCGCGCGCTTGGGCGTGATGTGGTTGGAATTATCGCCCGGCTTGAACACCATTGCTGAGATATAAATATCGTGGCGATCCATTTCCGGGGTAATTTTCAGCTCAATCGTGCTGGCCTTGCCGGCGCTAAATTCTTGTGTGGACAGTAATTTATCGGATTCCACCAGCAGCAAACCAACGCCCGCTTCCGGCGGCGTGACCGTCAATTTCACCGTATCGCCGACGCGATAGGCGGACTTATCCAGCGCTAGTTTGACCTTGTCAGGACGCGCATCCGGGCCTGTGTTATCACTGCCCCAACTCCAGCCGGCATAAAACGGATAGCGCGTCACCAACTTGGTTTGCGGATCGGTAATTTCCAAACGATAATTGCCCCACTCGACCGGAAATTCCACGCGCCCAGCGGTCTTGCCATTGAGCGCTAAATCTCGCGTACCGGCATCGCTTACCGATTCGGTGTAATCACTCACCCAGCCCAAACCGGATTTATAGCTCCAGCGATAATCGCGCCGCTCGCGCACCAATTTGACCGAAACATTCGCGGCGCTCGCGCTGCCATCACTGCTGACGCGCATGACTTCAAAAGC
>JANNYO010000606.1:0-16497 GCA_031410115.1 Rhodanobacteraceae bacterium
GGTCGGCGGACCGGACGGCGTCCAGTTGCCGGGCGTGGCCCAGTTGTTATCAACCGAACCATTCCAGCTAAAGTCCGTGGCACCCGCGCTGACGGAAATCGTCAATGGAAACGTGCCCGTTTGCCCGGCAGCATCCACCACATTCAGCGTGAAGTTTTGTGTGCCTACAGGCGCGCCGACGGTGCCGCTCAAGACCAGCGTGTTGCCCGACTGCGCGCCGCTAAGCCACGCCGGGCCGCCGCTAACGGACAGACTTGCGTACGGCAAAACTCCGCCGGTAGGTGCCAGTGCGGGTGCGCTGACGCTTTGCCCAATAACGCCCGTGATGGCACCGGTTACATTGGAAATTGGCGCTATCCGCGTCAGGGTAAAATCATTGCCGGTGCCGCCAGTATAGCTGGCTTGATATTTCGGCCCTGGGCCGGGTGGCAAGTACGCGCCCTGCGGCACACTTAAAAACGTACCAACGATGGGGCTGGGCCCGGTGTTAAAATCAATCAAACGCACGACTTCGCCGGGGTTCAAATGCGTAATGAAATTCACCACGAGCGGCGCATTACTCACATTGACCGTCAAACCCTCGGTATAAAGCTGGTCGTAGTTCACACCGACCGTTATGCCAGCAACGTCAAATTCGGGCGCAACATTGGCGTTAAAAACCAAACCGCCTGCATTCACCGTGTCCAGCTTGCCAAAGCCACCGACGCCGCCAGGGCGAACGCGCGCGGATACCGCACCGGCAATTGGCGTGATCGCACCCAGACTGGCGGCCGCATCGCTCAGCAAAATCGCACTGGCGCCCAATTGTGCCGCCGAGTTACTCGTGCCACGCACGTCTAAAGTTGCCGAACCCGTCACATTGGTGGCACCTGCGTAGGTGGTGTTAGCGGCCAAAATCTGTGTGCCTGATCCGAAAACGTTGAGCTGAAGCTTATTGTTAGTGGCCGATGGATCATTGATCGGCCCGCTAAAATTGAATGTCTTACCCGGTGGCAAATCAAGCGCTAATTGCGACTGCCCGGGCGCGCCGCCGTTATCCATGCGCAGCAAACCTGCGCCCTCGATTCCGGCTATGGTTTCAGTAATATTCGGCGAATTCGCACTTAGCCAAAACTGGCCGCCCGCCAACACGTTGACCACGGTGGTATTGGGCAATCGCTCGGAGATTGCGCCAATCATCAGGCGCGCATTCGTACCCACGGTCGTGCTGCCGCCGTAGGTGTTAGCCGCCTGCGGAGTAAAACTGCCAAATGCCACTGGGCTTGTGATTAACAAATCCGCTGAACCTGAGATCACCCCGCCTACCGACAGCGCCAGGGCGTTATCGACGACGATCTCCGCTTCCGGCGGCAATACGCCACTGACGACGCCAGTTAGAACGATCGGGCCAGCCCAATTGCCGCCGCCCAGCACCCCGGTCGTTAAAACCGGGCCGCGCACGCCCGGCGCGTTGGCATCATCGTCCAAGGTTAAAAATTCATTGCCAATATTGGCAACCTGCTTTTCTAAGATGCCTCCGGTTTTCACCACGGTACCGTTGGCGGCGTTGCCCAGTGCGCCCAAGGAACCCGCGTTGCCTATCCGCAATTGGCCATTTTTGACCGTGGTTAAGCCGGCATAGAGATTGGCATCGGGGAAATAGACTGCACCGCCGTCAATGACCACTTCATTGGCATTTGCGCCGGAAGTTGTTTCGGAAAGCGTAATGATTAAAGATGGGTATTGCGTGGCGGTGCTTTGCGTTTGTTTAAACGTCAATTTGTTATCCCAACGCACCGGCTTTAAGTTACTGCCCAAATACAGGCCGACCTCTTGCGTCAATGCGCCAAAGGTATTGTTGCGAATTTCCTTTGGCCCAGGATTAGTCAGATTCAAATCAAACGAGATGCTGTTGACGGCGCCGGTCGTGACATCGCAACTCGCGGTAATTGGCACCGGGCTGGTCACATCAAAACCAAAAACCCCGCTCATGGCATAGCCGCAGCCATTGATCACAATAGAGTTCACGCTGGTGAGCGAGCCCAAGTTGTTATTCACCGTCTTCGAGAACGCTGAGTCGGGAAACACCAAGCTATCACCGTTTACCGGAACCGAGCAGCCTGTCCAGTTGCCGATGCCGTTCATCGCGCTCGATACACTGCCCGTCCACGTGCAGGTGGCGGCAAACGCTGAAGCCACATTCAAAAGCGCCACCAGCGCCAGCACAGTCTTCAAACATTTCATGTGACGCATATCATCCCCAAGGCAATAATTTAACTAACGATGATGCTACTCGGAAATCGCTTTCTGTCACGCCAAATGCGGCGAAAACCTTAGTTTTAAGCCGTGCTTATGGGGTTTCGTGACAGTTGTTTAAGATTGAGTATCAAGGTGTCGCTTACTGATCCAGCCAAATCACCGACGCAAACCGCCCGGTCAGTGCGCCGCTGTGGCGGTGCGAGTAAAAAATATCCGGCTGACTCAACGTACACAGCCCGCTGGCATATACCTCATGCACGCCCAGATTTGCCAAACGCATGCGCGCCAAAGCGGGTAAGTCGGCTAAAAATCGATCCGCCGTTTGCGCCTGAAAAGCGTCGCCGAACGTTGTCTCGTAGGCAACAAACGCGTCGCGCACTTCCGGCCCAACTTGAAAATGCTGGGGCCCAATCGCTGGGCCCAAATAAGCCATCAGCGTATGCGGCGGTGCCAATTGAGCTACCGTGGCTTCAATCACGCCGCCCAGCAAGCCGCGCCAACCCGCGTGCACGGCACCAACAGCGTCACCAGCTTTGCTGCACAGCAAAATCGGCAGGCAGTCCGCAGTCAAAACCGCGCACGCCAGACCCGGTGTTCGACTGATGCAGGCATCGGCGGTGACGGCTTCAGCGGCGTCGAACGCATGCTCAGTAACGTGGGTGCCATGGACTTGATTGAGCCACGGAATCGGCCGCCGCAAGCCCAATAAACCCTGCAATTGCGCGCGATTTGCCTCGACCGATTGCGCCGAATCGCCAACGTGTGTGGCGAGATTGAAGTGGTCAAACGGCGCAACGGAAGAGCCGCCATCCACTTCGGCGCGCGTGGTGATGATCGCCCGCACGTTTGGCGGTGCGGGCCAATTGGGGTGCAGCCAATGTTTGGGAATCATGTCTTAGAGAGGATGCTTCGCAACGTAACTAACTTGCGGTTGTGTCAATAAATAGTACGCGCTCGCCATGCACGGCGAGCAAACCCCGATCTAGCGTTGCTAGGCGCTGATCTGCCTGCTGGGCAATTTCGACCAGGTAGGCATCGGTGACTTGGTTGTGCCCATAAATTGCGCCCCAATCGAGCTGCATCGGCCTGGGCAGTAAATCCAAATAGTCCAGCTTGTGGGAAAGTGCCTGCAGGAAAGCGACAGCGCTGCCTCGGCCTTTTTTTGGATCAACTCGACACGCCCATCGCAATACCGATAGCTCGGTTAACGCACACAGTGACATACGGCTTTGTTGGACAACAAACCACTGCGAACAACGCACATGATGCACATGGCTTACATCAAACAACGCAATAAGCACATTCGCATCAAGAAGCATGCTATTGCTCGTTTAAAAAATCAGCGACCTGCGCGTTGGTCACCGGCTTTGCACTAGTAATGGTTGGCAAGCCGGTGATTGGGCTGAAGTTTTTTACGATTTGGCTAGAACTTTTAGAGGTTAAACCAAGGCCGCACAGATCTAAAATGACAGCACTAAGCGTCGTGTCGCGCGCACGCGCAAGCGCTCGAAAAAGTGCGTGCTCGGCTTCCGGAAGATCAATTGTGGTTCGCATTTGCATCATTTTTAAATTTGATGCGCTGATGATAACGTTTACTAGGTGTTTTTTCCAGCGCTCACACTTCGCACGCATCCGCGTCCAGCACATCCAAAAACGCTTGAAAATCCGCCGGACGGGGTGCGGTGACGCTGACGGTGCCGCCGGTGCTTGGGTGCGTTAAGGTCAGTCGAAACGCATGCAGGGCTTGACGTTTGAATGCGGCGAGCGTGGCTAACAACGCCTCAGTTGCGCCCTGCGGCTTGCGAAAACGCCCGGCATATAGTGGGTCACCCGCGATTGGGAAACCGGCGTATTGCATATGCACGCGAATTTGGTGCGTACGTCCGGTTTCCAGCTTTAGCCGCAGCAAAGCGTGCGAGCGAAAGCGCTCATGCACGCGAAAATGCGTAATTGCGGGCTTACCTGATTCACTCGCGGACATTTTTAAGCGGTTTTGATGGCTACGTTCGACCGGTACGTCGACCAAACCACCGGAAACCGGCAGGCCTTGCACAATCGCCTCGTATTCGCGCCCAACTTCGCGCTCCGCCAAAGCCTGCACCAAAGCGGTGTGAGCCGGCAAAGTCCGGGCGATCACTAAGCATCCAGTAGTGTCTTTGTCCAAACGGTGCACGATGCCCGCGCGCGGTAGGGTGCGCAGGCTAGGGTCAAAATGCAGCAGCGCATTCACCAGGGTTTTGTCGGCATTGCCCGCGCCCGGGTGCACGACTAAACCTGCCGGCTTATTAATAATGATCAAAGTGTCGTCTTGATACAGAATATCCAGCGCAATTTCTTGAGCAATGTCAACGCTTTGCACCGGCAAATCTGCATCCAGCACCAGCTTTTCACCGCCCGCCACGCCATCGCGCGGGCGCGCAGTTTTGCCATTGACTTTGAGCTCGCCGGTTTTAATCCACTCCGACAATTTCGCCCGCGAATACTCAGTAAACAGCAACGCTGCGGCTTGATCGAGCCGGCTGCCGGCTAAGTTAAGTGGAACGATGGCTTGAATTTGCGGCATGGTGGCGTTTGAACTCATCAATGATTGAAGGCGAAGCTTTTTGCAGGTTCGTTAAACGTGCCAGGCCGTTAAACATGCCAAGCATGCATGGCAGTGCCGCGCACGACTTTGCGCCGATTAACAAATGCTCAGGCATGATCGCGGGCTAATCAAAGTAGCTGGAAGCAGATCGTGAGTCTAGGACGCTTAAATTTTCGTACACCCCTCGTTGTGGTGGTACTCAGCCTGAGCCTTTTAAGCCTAAACGGCTGCGGCACGTGGTTAACCCACGAAGAAGAAATTGAAACCGCAAGCGTAGAGCGCACCTACGAGATTTGTAAAAACGCCATTGAAAGCGAAAATTATGACCGTGCGACGCGCGATTTCAAGCGTTTAATCGGCCGTTTCCCATTCGGCAGCTACACTGAATTAGCGCAGCTGGACTTGGCGTTTGCGCAAAGCAAACTTGGCGATTCCGAAGAAGCCTTGGCGACGACGAATCGGTTTATCAAAACCTACCCCACCCACGAACACGCCGACTACGCCTATTATTTGCGCGGTTTAGTCAACGCCGAGCGGCAAAATACCTTGGTAGATCGCTTAGTGCCGGGCGATCGCGCTAGCCACGATCAAGCCACGAACAAGCAGGCCTTTCTCGATTTCGGCGACATGCTCAAGCGCTATCCAGATTCCAAATACGCCCCAGATGCGCGCGCGCGCATGGTGGTTTTGCGCGGATTGCTGGCCGATTCAGAGCTGCAAATTGCGCAATATTACCTGCGGCGCGGTGCCTACGTCGGCGCGATTAGCCGGGCAAAGTTAGTGGTGGAAAGCTATCAGCAAAGCGAACAGGCGATGGATGCGTTGGCAGTCATGGTTAAAGCCTATCAAGCGCTTGGGCAAGCCAAGCTAGCACAAGATTCCGAAGCCGTATTGAAACTCAACGCCCCAAGCCACGCGCATTTCACTGGTGCAAGTCAAAAAGGCCGCTGGTGGCTGTTGGGCTATTAATCTGCTACAGCGCGCCGTGTCGATCGCGTTGATTTTGCTCGTCGCCGGCATTATCGGCGGCACGCTGTGGCTACACATCTACGTCGCACCGCCGGGCGCACGCACAGTGCTGAAGTTTGACGCGGGGCAGGTAAAAGTCACCCGTGGAAGCCTAGGCACGCAATCGCAAACGTATGTTCAAGATGTACTGCGCGGTGCCGGTTTAATCAAAGGCAGCATCGGAATTTTGGCGAATGGCCGACTTTGGTTTTCACCGTCAGTGCCGGAGTCAGCGCATCAGCAATTACGCAATATTTTGATGCCTTAGTTCGGTCAGAATATGCTCAAAGTCTGTTGATTTCATCATTTGCCATGCCCTGTCGACGAAGCCCACGTCGCCCCGGCGAACGCCGGGTCTATGAATCAATTGTGTGCCAACCAAGCGCTTATCGACCGCCAAGCCAGTTCAGGTGCGGCTTGCAACAGGCAATGCGGCCCCGGCAAGGTTAGGATTTTGGCATTTGGCTGCGCCTGTTTTATTTCTTGGGCACAGCGCTCTGGCACCACGCGATCCGCGTCGGCCTGCAAATACAGCAGTGGTTGCTGCATTTGACTGAGCGTTTTGCGCGCATCCACCTGAAAAATGGCCCGCAGACGCGCCCGCATGACATTGGGTTGCACGCTTTTCAGCGCCCGATCCAGCGCTGCTTTTAGTGCGGGCGTGGCGCTGTCGTTAAATAATTGCTGCTCCATTAACCAGCTGGGCGCATAGCTTATCGGCAAAAAATCCAGCAGTGGTGCGGCCCATGCCAGGCTGGTGAGCGGGTTACACGCAAATGATGTGCTCAGTACCACGCACTGGACGTTTTCTGAAAACTTGGTCGCCAATTCCAGCGCAATCGGCCCGGAGAACGATTCACCGATCAAAATACACGGCCCGCATGGCAGCTGGGCGGCAGCAAACTCCACAAGTTCAGCGTAGCCCAGGGCAATGTTTGGCGGGTAGCGCACAATGCGTATTTTCGCTTTTGGCTGGCTTTGCTTGATTACAGTCACCAACGGCTCAAACATTTCACCGGTGCCATCCATGCCGGGTAGCAACACAATCTCAGCGGTTAACAATGGCACATCTGCCGTGTCGCCTGTTCGGCGAGGCGCATCTGCCGTGTCGCCTGTTCGGCGAGACTCATCTGCCGTGTCGCCTGTTCGGCGAGACTCATCTGCCGTGTCGCCTGTTCGGCGAGACTCAATCTCAGTTGGTCTGGACGCAATTTCAAAGTTGTTTCTGCAAAACATTGGAATGCCCAGTATGCCTCGTTGTTTTGCCGTGGCAAAACATTCATCCTAAAAATCAGTTACCCAATCATTCGACGCACGGCCAGAATTTGCTTTGCTTAAAGTGCACATCCGCGCCTGCGCTTGACGCCGAGCAATCTTCGCTGTCGCGTAGCTTTAGCCTGTTAGAATCACCGCCCGTGTCGCCTAGTCGGCGAGACATTTTCTGCCGTATCGCCTAGTCGGCGAGACATTTTCCGCCGTGTCGCCTAGTCGGCGAGACATTTTCTGCCGTGTCGCCTAGTCGGCGAGACTTCATCATCGAAAAATCGCCTTTGTGGGCAAGGAAGCCTAGTTAAGTATGTCTATATTCAGTGTGAGCGCACGGCGCGGGGGAATGCTGTGAGCGCGACTATTTTGTTGAAAAACGTGCGTGTCACCAGTGTGATCGGCGTTTACGAACATGAAAAAACGGCGCCGCAGGAATTGAAGCTGGATCTAGAGCTCAGCCTGCGCTCGGCCGGCGCGTCGCTGTCGGATGAGTTGCGCGATACCGTTGACTATGATGTGTTGCTCAAAGACATTCGCGAATTTGGCGCAGCGCATCAGCATGAGCTGTTGGAGCGCTTTACCTATGCCCTAGCGCAGCACCTACTGGCGCGTTTTCCGCTCAAGCACGTGCAAATTACCGCGTGGAAAAAAATCGCGGTGCATGCGCCGACCGATATTGCCGTGCGGGTGAATATGGCGGCAGGCGAAAACTGGCGGGTGGATGAGCGCGCGATGCGCGATGCGCGTGCCGATTTTGAGGATCGCTACAATGATTGATGACGCTTTATTGACCGGTGACACGGCACAAAACGCCAGCGAAATTGCTGCCCTGCTAGCCGCCCAACCGATTGAGCGCATGGCGCGCGATGGCACGCATTACACACTATTGGGCACTGCACACGTGTCAAAAGCCAGCGCCGACGCGGTACTTGCGCTGCTGGAAACCGACGTTTTTGATGCCGTCGCTATTGAGTTAGATGGCGCACGGTTCATTGCGCTCAAAGATCCAGATAGTTATAAAAAACTTGATTTAATTGAGGTTTTCAAGACCGGCAAAACGGTGTTGGTGGCAGCAAATTTAGCCTTGGGTGCATATCAGCGGCGGTTAGCAGAGCAAGTCGGGATTGAGCCTGGTGCTGAGATGCTGGCGGCAGATCAGGGCGCGACCCGCTTAGGTTTACCAACGATTTTGATTGATCGCGATGTTGGCCTGACGCTGGCACGCTGTCGTGCGGCCCTAGGTTTTTGGGGTGGTGCCAAACTTATTGCGGGCAGTGCACTGAGCGTATTTTCCGAAGATGAAATTGCGCCAGAAGAAATCGAAAAGCTAAAAACCGGCGACATGCTGCGCTCAACTTTTGGCGATTTTGCCAGCGAATCCCCAGCCCTGTTTGACGCGCTGATCAGCGAGCGCGATCAGTTTATGGCGGCAAAATTGCGCGAAGAAAGTGCCGCGCGCGGACTCAAGCGCGTACTCGCGGTGGTGGGTGCCGGGCATTTAGCCGGCATGGTCGAAGCGCTGAAAACCAATCTAGAGCCGCCCGCGGTGGTGATCGCACGCGTCACGCAAAAACCCAAGCCATCCATCTGGCCAAAAATCATTGGTTGGGTGATTACCATCGTTTTGGTTGGCGGCATGGCTTGGGGCTTTCATAAAGGTTTTGACCAAGGCAAAGATAAGCTGGTGCTGTATTTGTGCATGACCGCCGGTGGCGCGTTTTTCGGGGCGATGCTGGCGCGCGCCAATATACTCAGCGCGCTTGCCGGTGCAATCAGCGCGCCAATCACCGTGCTACACCCAGTGTTGACCTCAGGCATGGTCAGTGGTGCGGTCGAAGTCTGGTTGCGCCGCCCAACAGTGCAGGATTTTGAAGCACTGCGGGTTGACTTACGCGACATGGCGGGCTGGTATCGCAATAAAGTATCGCGCGTGCTGCTGGTGTTTTTACTGACGAATTTATTTACCGCAATTGGCCTGTGGGTCACGGTGTCGAGCTATATATACCGCTTTTTCGCGGCGGCTTTTCACCAATTCTTTTAACTTCGAATTAATAAGGTTCTTACCCATGTTAGGTTTTCTCAAGAAGTTTTTTCTGCCAGACGAAATGGCGACGCGCCCTGCTGCACCCGCGGCTAAACCGGCAAAAACAGCGGTCAAAGTTGCGGTGCTAGCGCGCAAGCCTGCGCCCAGCTCGATTGACGCGCTGGCGGCGATTAAAAGCACCGATGTCGTGGCACGTAAAGCGGCGCTGATTGCTATTGATGACCTAACCGTACTCAATGATCGCGCCCAAAACGATAGCGATGCCGCAGTCAAGCGCAGCGCTTTGGCGAAGCTCAAGCTGGGCATGGTTGACGCTGTTCGATCTTTGCCCGAGCGCGCGCGGATGCTCAATGTATTGGACGCAGGCATGCTGGAATTTGTTGCCAAAAGTGCGTCAGAGGCGGAATTGAGGCGCGGCGCACTGGCAAAAATTAGCCGCATTGGTTTTTTAGGTGATCGCGCAAACGCTGATCCTGATAGCGCAATTCGCCTCGAATTGGTGGCGCGCATTGATGCCCCCAACACGCTTGAGCGCATCGCGGATACCGCACGCACTAAAGATAAAACGGTGTTTCGCGCGGCAAGCGAAAAGCTCAGCAGACTAAAATTTTTAGCCGGTGATCAACAAGAGCTAGACGGGCGCGGGCTAAAGCTGTGCGCGGCGCTCGATGTGCTGTTGCGCGATCAATCCGATGCTGATTTGGCCGCTAAATTGGCCACGATTGAGCGTGATTGGGCATCCTTGTCAGGCAAAGTGTCAGCACCCCTTGCCGCACGTTTTTCCGGCGCACGCGCGAATCTGGAGCGTATTTTAAATCCGCCTGCAGCCTTTGCCGCCGCAGCAGACCAAACATCGTTGGGCGATGCCGCTGACGCCGGCGTGCCGGAAGCGGGCGCCATTGTTTTAAGTTCGGGCTTGGATCTGGAATTGGCTGATGCGCTGCGCCGCGTCGGTGACGCACTTGCAGCGCAAAACGTGCGCTTAGAAACATTAGATTCCTTACAAATAGGCGCGGATCGCCGATTTGGCGCGATCGTGCCCAGCGCTGAGGATATTGCAGCGATGACGAATATTCGCGCGCAGCTGAGCGCCGTGCGCGCCACTATTCGCGCCACTGCCGCTGAGCGTCAGGCGAAAGCCGACGCTGCCGCCGCAATATTGCGCAGTGAAATCAAAAAATTCAGCGACGCCGTCGATGCCGGCGATTTAACCAGCGCGCGCGCGCTGGAAAAGGCGCTGGAAAATAAAAAATCAGAGCTTGCTGCAGTAGCGGCCGCCGCCGATAAACGCGCGCTTGGTGATGCCAAAGCCAAGCTCGGTAAGCTGCTGGGCTGGGAGCGCTGGAGCGCAAACAAGCACCGCATAGAATTGTGTGACGAGGCGGAAGCGTTGGCGGGCTCCGGCCTGCACCCAGACGCACTGCAGGCGAAAATTACCGAGTTAAAAGCGCGTTGGGCGGAGCTGGATAAGCTTGATGGCCTGGATGTGGAAGCGGCCAAGGCGCTGGGCATCGGCAAGCGCTTTCGTGCGCTGTGTTTTGCCGCGATCAAGCCGGCGCAGGGCTATTTTGACAAGCGTAAAGAGCTGCGCGGGATCAAGCGCGAAGAAACGGAAACCTTAATCAGCCGGGCGCAATCGCTGATGCTTGAGGCTGTGACGCCAAGCCCGAAAGAATTGCTCGATGCGCGCAGTGATTTGGCAGAGCGCATGCGTAATTTGGATCAGTTGGATCCGAAAGCGCGCGCCGCGCTGTCCAAACAAATACGTGAAATTAATGATGGCTTGAGTGAAAAATTAAATGCCCAGCGCAAAGTTGCAGAAACCGACAAGCGTAAAGTGATCGCACGTTTACGCCGGGATTTAATTGGTGCTGAGCCCGGTGCCGCGATTGCCGCGGCAAAAACCGCGCAGGCCGACTGGAAAAATCTAGCGCGTGCAGATCGTAAAGTTGAAGACGAGCTTTGGGCCGAACTGCGCGGTCTAGTCGACCCGCATTTTGCCAGTGCGAAGGAAGCAAGTGAAAAGCAGCGCGCAACTGAGGCTGAAAAAGCCGCTGCGGCGGAGGATATTATTGACCGCACACGTGCCCTAGTGGGCGAGGTGCAGGCAGAGCACAGCGTTGCGGCGGCACTGGAAAAGCTGGAAAACGAATGGCGTGCGCACATGGCGGCGGATAAGCCCGAGGAGGCTGCGGGCGGGCGCGGACGCGATGGCGGCATGGGCGGCGGCTTCGGGCGCGATGATCGCGCAGGCGCTGATCGTGCGCGTGCAGGGCGCAGTGATGGCCCGCGCGGTGATGCGCGCAACCTCGATCGGGATCGCGAGCGCAGCAAAGATCGCGCATTCGATGCCGCAGTAGCGCAAGTTCAGGCCGCCGTTTTAGCGGTGGAAACCGACAAAGTAAAAATCCAGCGCCAGCTTGCGATACAAAAAAGTGCGCTGTGTTTGACGCTGGAAACCAGTTGGCTAAATGCGGTGGCAATTGATGATGCAGGAAGTCGCGCAAGTTGGGCAGGCCTGGGGCTGCTGCCCGCCGCACAGGAGGCGCCGCTTCGCAAGCGTTTTGAAGCAACTTTAGCGGGTGCGCAAAGCGCGCTGGCACCCGACAATGCCCTGCTGGAAAGCAATGCTACCCAGGCGGCGGCAATTGCAATGGCATTGGAGTATTTGACCGGGCGGGAATCGCCGGAACCTTTGAAAGCCGAACGCATGCAGTATCAAGTGCAGCGCTTAAGCACAAAGCTCAGTCAAGGCAGCAGTGAAACTGCCGCTGTCGAGATTGCGCGCTTGAGCAACGAATGGTTGGCACTCGGGCCGCTGTCAACGCAGGCACGGGTCGAGCTGAGCGCACGGATTGCTGGGTAGTGCCGCACGCATAAAACAATGTTCGAACATGATTGCACCACTTAATCCTTTGCAAACCTACCTAGTTGGCGGTGCCGTTCGCGATGCGCTGCTCAACCGGCCGGTAAAAGATCGCGATTGGGTGGTTGTTGGCAGCAGCGCCGAGGCACTTTTGGCTCAGGGCTACACTGCGGTTGGCAACGACTTCCCAGTGTTTTTGCACCCCGACACGAAAGAGGAGTATGCGCTCGCGCGCACCGAGCGCAAAACCGGCCGCGGCTATGCGGGCTTTACTTTTTGTGCAGATGCATCGGTGCGCATTGAAGATGATTTATTGCGCCGCGATCTGACCATCAATGCCATTGCCCAAGATGCGCAGGGCAATTTAATTGATCCATATGGTGGCATTAATGATCTGCATAATCGCGTGCTGCGCCACGTCAGCGCAGCGTTTGTTGAAGATCCGGTGCGGGTGCTGCGCGTCGCACGTTTTGCCGCGCGCTATGCGCCGCTGGGTTTTCGCATCGCGCCGGAAACTAACGCGCTTATGCGCGAACAAGTACGCAATGGTGAGCTGGCGCATTTGGTGCCAGAGCGGGTGTTTGAGGAGTTAAAAAAGGCGCTCTCCGAGCCCAAACCCAGCGCTTTTCTACGCAGTTTACGTGCCTGTGGCGCGCTAAACGTGGTGTTCCCAGAACTTGATGCGCTCTACGGCGTGCCGCAACGGGCCAAATTCCACGCCGAAATTGACACCGGCATCCACCAAGAAATGGTTAGCGATCAAGCGGCACTTTTGGCACCCGGTGATACGCTGGTGGGCTTTTGCGCGTTGACCCACGATTTTGGCAAAGCCCTAACGCCCGCCCAGGCATTGCCCGCGCATTTGAGCCATGAGTCCGCCGGCGCGTCGCCAGTATTGGCTTTTTGTCAGCGCCTGCGTGTGCCGACACATTGGCAGGAGCTTGCGGTTATCAATTGCCGGGAACACCTTAATCTGCACCGTATCGGCGAGATGCGTGCGGGTGCAGTGATGGACTTACTGACCCGATTGGACGCGTTTCGACGGCCTGAACGAGTGCCGGTGCTTGCGCTCGCTTGCGCTGCTGACAAACGCGGGCGCTTGGGCATGGCGCAGGCCGATTATCCGCAGGGTGACGTGCTCAAATCTGCGCTCTCAGCCGCGCAGAGCGTGTCGACCGATGCGCTACTGGCGAAAGGCCTAAGCGGGCCGGCATTTGGTGCGGCACTGCGGGAAGCGCGCTGTATTGCGGTGCATGCAGTGCTCAACAGCATCCTGCGAAGCTGACTCGCGGCTAATCTGGCGTTCAAGTACGCAATTGCGCGCAGCCAGTGGGGCGGCTATAGTGCCGACTCTTCTTTCGGGGCCCAATGGCTCGATGAAGTCCGCGCCAGATGCACATGGATGGCACCGATATTTTGTCGGAGGGCGCGTGAAAACGGATTGCAGGAGGCATCATGCTGATTTTAACCCGCCGTGTGGGTGAAGCACTGATGATCGGAGACAATATCTCGATCAGCGTGCTGGGCGTGAAAGGAAATCAAGTACGTATCGGCATCGACGCCCCAAAGGACGTCGCTGTGCATCGCGAAGAAATTTTCAACAAAATTCATGCGATGCAGGTTGAAGGTGTTGCAGTAAGGCAAGTTGAACAAAAGCCGTGACAAGTTTTCGGCAGCTTGAAATGGACAGCAAAATCGCCTAAGTTCCACCCGGTAGTTGTTGTAAGCGTTTAAAATTAAATCGCGGAGAGATGCCCGAGAGGCCGAAGGGGCTCCCCTGCTAAGGGAGTATGTGGGCAAAACCTGCATCGAGGGTTCGAATCCCTCTTTCTCCACCACGATTTAGGGTTGAAACCTGCGATTGACATCCACATCCGAGATGTGAATACTTCGCGGCCCGCTGATACAGCGGTAAAAAGTTAGTTTAAGTAACCGTTTTTCATGCGCCCGTAGCTCAGATGGATAGAGCACTAGCCTACGAAGTTAGGGGTCGGAGGTTCGAATCCTTCCGGGCGCACCACTTGAAAAGCCTAGTCGAAGCATAAGAGCTTATTGCGAAGATCAATTTCGCGCTGTTCGGCCAAATTTCCCAATCGCCAGCGCAGAAAAGCCTAGTCGAAGCATAAGAGTGCGTATTAGTGCGTTTGATCGCACCGGCCTTTTGCGTGCTGTTGGCACCGTATTTGCCGAAGTCAAATTTGTAGGTTATTTGAAATTTAAGCTTTTACTTAATCTAACATCGACATTTTACCGCTACGTCAACGCCCCGCACCCGCACACAGCGTTAAAACAAACGCCACACCGCTGGCGATCAGCACGACATTCAATAAAAATATCAGCCCGCCCGCCAATAATAGTCCAGCAACCGTGCGGCTGAAGCCCTTCGCGCCAAAATAAATTGCGGCAGGTGCCAACCAAATGATCTGACTCACGCCCAAAGTGCCGAGCACCCAAAACGCATTCAACAGCTGATTATTGTTGTTCAACCCGGGCATGAGCTGAAACGTCAGCATCAGAAAAACACCCAGGCCGCCGAAAATCACATTGCCGCCAATGCCAATGGCAAATCCCAGGCCGAGCGAACCTTTGGTTGGATCGTCAACGGGTGCGACGATGACAATTCTGGGTGGTGCATTTTGACCCGGGTTTTGATCAGCTGGTGTGTTTGGACCCAGTGGATTGTTTAGACCCAGTGGATTGTTGGGTTCGGACATGGCTAATAGACTCGATCTTTATGTTGGGCGCGCAGTTTTTCCAACAGTGCACGTTTGCCGTCACGGTAAAACAGATTAAAGGTGTCAAACGGCACCACCGTGCCGTCCAATTGCGCGATGTGCACGCAGCTTTTTTTCACCGCGCGCAAATCAAAACTGTGGGCGTCGATGAAGGCCATGATCAATATGCGAAACACGTTTTCGTAGCCCAAAGTCGGTGCGTCCACTTGCGGCAAACAGCACAGCAAATCGCTCAGACAACTAGCCTGTTTGTCGGGGCTGGGTGCGGTGGAAAACAGCTCAAACACGCGCGCTTTTAGCTCCGCGTCGCGCTCCACCACGATGGTGTTGCGGCCAGCATCAATCAGGGTTTGCGGGCTAACAAAACGGGTTAAGGGCACGACATTGCCGTCGATTTTCAAGGCATAGGCCATGCTCAAGCAGTCTGGATTGCATGGCACCGGAATCAAATCATCGGGGGTAAAACGCGGGCATTGATCGAGGATGTTTTGCCGCACCTCAGTCAGCGTCAAACGATCGGTTGCGGCATCAAAATTTTCGAGTCGCCCAGCCGCTTGGATCGGTTGAAAGGTAACCCCGCGCACGCACGGTTGCGTCAGCGCGTATTCGATGATTTCGCCCAATTCGCCGTCGTTTAAGCCTTTTTTGACCGTCACCACCAAAGTCGTGGCGACGTTCGCCGCATTTAAATTCGCCAACGCTTGGCGGCGAATGTCCGCCAATTTAGCGCCACGCAGTTCGACTAGCGCCGCATCGGAAAAAGAATCAAACTGCAAATACAGCTCAAACCCGGGTTGATAGCTTGCTAACTTGTGCGCGAACTCGGGCTCTTTTGCAATGCGCAAGCCGTTGGTGTTGACCATCAAATGTTTAATCGGGCGCCGCTTTGCCGCATCCAAAATCGCGAAAAAATCTGGGTGCAAAGTCGGCTCGCCGCCAGAAATCTGCACGACGTCCGGCTCGCCTTCGTTGGCAACAACGATATCCAACAGCTTTTCAACATCTGCCAAAGATTTAAAACCTGGGCGATGCGGGCCAGATTCGGCGTAGCAAATCGGGCAGCGCAGATTGCAGTGATCGGTCACTTCAATCAATGTCAAACAGCTGTGCTGCATATGTTCTGGGCACAAGCCACAGTCATACGGGCAGCCAAATTCTTGTTTTGTGTTGAAGCGTTCCGGTAGCTCGGGCGCTTTTAAATACACTTCGCGGGCTTTGCGGTAATAGGCGGCATCGGTGGCAATCAGCACGCGTTCGCGCCCGTGTTCTGGACACCATTTTTCCATGTAGACGCGATCATCTTTGAGCAAAATTTTCGCCTCGACGCGCCGCATGCAGGTCGTGCAAATTGAAATTGCGGTGTCGTAAAACAAATATGGGCGTAGTTTATGGCTCATCAAATTCTTCGTCCTAATCGCCAACCGATACCGAAAACCAACAAAAATACGAACAGCGCGCTAACCGCACCTTGAATCAGGGGCCAAATTCGATGTGAGGCACCGATCCAGGAGTAGTGCGTCGCGACCGCACAGCAGCTGATAGCGCTGAAACAACTAACTACCGAAAGTTGCGTGTTGTAAAGCATTTGTCCTGGATAGGCGATGTAGCGCAACCAGATCAACAGTGCGAAAAAAGGTAGCAACAGCCAAAACCCTAGGGTGAGTAATATCAGCCGCATTTAGTCGAGCTCAGCTAATGCCGCACGAACATCCGCAACCGATTGCGTACCATTCGCTACCACCACGCCATCGATTTC
>JANNYO010000607.1:0-5769 GCA_031410115.1 Rhodanobacteraceae bacterium
TGATCGCGCAGCGCGTCCTCAGCGTGCTCGGTCCAATTATTGGTGGTGCTGATAATGATGCGGTGGCTGAAGGATTTTTTGCCGGATGCGGTGAAAAAGCTATCGATGTCCTTTTTTTCTAGGCGATAGTCTTCGTCATAAAACTTGCATTGAATCGCATGCAACTCACCGCTGCCGCGCGTCCTGGCAACTAAGTCAATGCCCGCATCTTTGCCATCCAGGCCGTTTTGCTTAGCCCAGTCGGCATAAGTCCAAACGTCGCTGTAAAGTGCGGCATAAGCGGCCTCGTGGCGCAAATATTGGACCGTCAATTCCTCAAAATACGTACCCTTTTCACGCTCAGAAACGGCGGCGTTGCGAAAGCTTTGTAGCAGTTGTTGGAGTGCGGTCACTGGGGCTTGTTCGGATGGAATTTGGGCTTTGAGGTTAGCACCGCCACCGATTCAAACAATCATTCATTCCAGCTTGGCAAAACAATCGAATACGTCGCGCCTTAAACACTCCGTTGTATATTCGACGATTGCGCAAACCATCCCCGCGTTAGCCAAGGCAGATGTTGGGTTTGGTCGGATTTGGCGTGCGGGCGCGGGGTTGAATAGGGTGTTTGCATGCCGCTTGCCGCGGGCGCATCACTCGTCAATACTAAGCGCTTACTTTTTAAAGAATAATTCATGAAACGAATTCAACTCGGCGCCGTGATTGCCCTAACCGTTAGTTTTGTTGCCTGCGCGCCGGTTGGCGGCATGCGCCCAGCTGGCAAATCAAATCTTGTGCAGGCAGCTCCGGTGACCGCTGCGGGCGCGACCCTGATTGATCAGCTCGACCGGGACGCGATTTTCTATATGCGCTTGCCGAATATGACCGATGGCTTGACCGGCACGACGCCAGAAAATGCCGTCGCATACGGTTCAACCGCGCACCGGGCGGTGATAGAACAGCTGCGCACACGCGTGAAAACGATGGGATTGCTGGCGAAATTGCCCGGCATGGCGGCGCTATTTTTAGAAGACGCCAACGGCCCAATTGAGCTTGCAGTGATTGCCCCGGGCCAGGCGCTTTCGCCAGCGGCGGCGGTGGTTTTACGTGTGCCGATCCGCGCCACTAGCACTGCGACATTGGCTGCGACGTTGACGCAGGGCACCCCAGCGCCGCCGGTTAAGTTCGATGCAAACGGCAATAGCGTGCTGATGCTGCAGCCGGAAATGCCGATCGCTCTGCACTTTGACGCAAAAAGTAGGCTGCTCAGTGCGCAGTGGAAAATGGGCGCTAGCACTGAAATTCCAGCGCAATTCACCGCAAAACGTACGGGTGCCAAGGCGGTACGCGGTGATTTTTCGATGCGTGCGCACGCGCTTGATCCAAGCGATGCGGGCCCGGTGCTGATTGTAAGTACCAAAGTCTTGGCACCCTATTTGTCGATTGCCGCCACTGGTGAAGCGGACCCAGGCCAACGCGCGCTGATTCAAGCGCTGTCGGAACTTGAAACCATCGCCATGGGCGTGGGGCAAGTCAATGGCAGTGGTCAGATGAGTCTTGAATTGGATGGTTTTTCTGCGCGCATGCTGAGCTATTTGCCGCAGCACAGCACACGTTTGGACGTGCCGGTTTTAGGCGCGCCTTCAAGCGTTGTTACCGTGCAGCTGCCCAATAAAAACGAGATCGTGAAACTGGCAAAATTCGCCGTGCGCCTGGCCGGAAAATCGTGGCGTGATTTCGATGACGGGGTTTCCGCGCTGGGTTTTGACCCGTGGCAAATATTCGATGTAATCGGCCCCAGCACCCAGGTGATTAACGATGATGGCGGCAGTATTTTAGCGGTTGAGCTAAAGGATCCAGCTGCATTTGAGCCCTACTTAGATCAGGTCACGGCGGCGCTTGCGGGCAAAAACGTCGGCCTGCACCGGCGCGTGGTGCGCGCGCGCGGCAAGGACTACACCTGGCTTTGGATTAAGGCTGCACCGCCGGCGGAAATCGCTGAGCCAAAACGCGAAGCCCGCACGCCCAACGTCGGTTCGCCGTTTCGCACAGTTGGCCTGAATGATGCTGACGCACAGGCCGCGATTGACAATTCAACTGAGGCCTACTCAGATCAAAGCGAACGCCAAACCACGCAGCTTGAAAGTCTGCTTGCGCTAATCACCAATCAGCGCAGCGGCATGGGCGTGTATCGCATTGAAGGCAACTGGCTATTATTGGCTGATGTGCCGCAGGCGCTTTATGGGCGCGATGTTAACAGCGCAAAACTTGACGCCTGGATGGCCACGCAAAAGCAAGATTTCAGCCACGCGATGCTGGGTTTGAGCGGGCGCAACACCGGCTGGGCAAAATTGGGCTATCAGTATTATTTAAGCTCACTGGTCAAGCTGGCAAATTTTCTCGACACCGAAATTGCGATTGAAGCGATGCCCTCGGCGTTGGAGTTGAATTTGCCAAAATCCGGCGCGATTGGCGTGACGGTTGATCGACTTGATCGGGGTATGGCGTTTCGCGTGCACTACGAAAACTCGCCGCTGGAGTTGATGGGTGGCGGTGGCGGCAGTTTAGTTGCGGTGGCAACCGTCGGCGTACTCGCAGCAATTGCAGTGCCCGCCTACCAGGACTACACCGTGCGCGCGGAAACCAGTGTAGGCATGATTGCCGCTAGTTCGGCGAAAGTAGAATTGGCCGAAGCAACGCTGAGCGCCGGGCGCATTCCAAAGAAATTTACTTTTGATAACAGCAGCTTGGACGCAAAAATTGCCAGCGTTGAATACTTGAATCAAGCCATCGTCGTGCGCTTTAGCGACGCTGCAAATACCCAGCTTGCGGGCAAAAAACTGACGATTTCACCCTGTGTTGCGGGCCGAGACCAAAGCCAAATTGTCGGCTGGGCCTGCGGCATGGCGCAGTGCGATGTCGGCGTTGCGTTGAACAAAAACGCGATGATTTCGACCGATATTTTAGCGAAATATTTGCCGGCAGAATGCAGATAGGTTTTGCTGACAGCAGCATCTACAACCCTATCGAGTGCGGTGGATAGCGCCGCACTCGGTAGTGTCAGCTTCAGTTCCATGCGCTAACGGCGTTTGCGTGAGTTTTCCTGGCGCAACGTTCGCAGCTCCGTGCCGGTGATGATATGGTCATTATTCGCATCAACCCGTGCAAACAAATTGCCAACCTGGGCGTCCCATTCGCTGTGCGACACATTCCGATCCGCATTTTTATCCAGCCGCGTCATCCGCGCGGCGGCGCGTTTGCCAGCACGCGGGCTTTGCAGCTCGGTTGCAGATAAAACGCCATCATGATTTAAATCCAGCGTCAGAAAGCGCGCCTGGCGTGCGTTTAACGCCTCGGTCAGGCTGATCGCGCGGTCGTGATTAGAATCTATTAGGCGCAAGCGCTGAGCCATGCGGCCGTGCGCCGACAGCGTCGTGGTGGCAAGAATGAGGGCAAAAGCGAGCAGGTGTGATGATGAAAACAAGCGCGTCATGGGCTTACTCCAAAGTGTCCAACCGGCGTGTTTGCCGTCGGTAGAACTGATAACGCGCTGGCTGGGTCGCGGTTTACAGAGCTGTTGCTGCCCGCACCGGCAAAGGCACGCTGCACAAATCAATGTAGCCCGCTGGACGCTTGTACCAATCATCCCGGCGGTTGCGACGCGCTTCAATCAGGTTGTTAAAACTGGCGCTGTCGGTGCGCATCGCTTCAAGTGCGGGGCGCTGATCGGCGGGTAAATCGCTGGCTAACTTGACCTGAGCAATCTGCGTGCGCAGCTCTGGCTTGTCGTAAAAACCCATCGGAGCTGGGCCGCGCGCGCTGACGCTCAGCACCTCAATACCCGCCACGATGCGCCCGACGATGCTGATATTTCGGTCTAGCTGGCGCGGCGCGTGGCCGGTGACGGCGTAAAGCTCAGCGCCACTGCCGGATTCCACCCCGACATCGCGCCCGGCGCCGACCGCGCCATAGCAGTGCGCCGGCCAAACGGTGCCGGTTAGCGGATCACGCCCGACGGCGAAGCCATTGCTGAAGCCAACTTCGGCGGCATAGCCATCAAAGTCGGGCAATTTGGTGAAATCCGGCGTGCTGGCGATGGTGGTTTCAAACTCAGCTGGCAGTGCGCTGCGCGCAGTTTTGACGCCTCTGCGCTTGAGTGCATCCTCAGCGTTTGGATCGCCCCACTGCACGACAAAATTATCCTGGCTGCGGGTAATCGCCAAGCCATCAAAATAGCCCTCGCGTGCCAGCAATTTCAAATTTTTGACGTGCTCTGGCGCAAAGGCAGCGGCCAATTCAATCACGATCGTGCCGCGTACGGTTTGCATCACCAGCAGGTTTTCAGGATTAAGTCGGCGCCATTCGCCAGGCTTGGATGCCGCGATGATTTCGCCCATCGACAGGGCTTTGGCGGGCGCCGCGATCTGGGTAGGCACAGTAACGGCGGTCTGATTTGCGCAGGCGCTTAGAGCAAGCGTGGCTAGAATTCGCCATGGGTGCTTCATAAAAATTCTCCAACATTTTAACCGGTATCAGTACTCGATTTGTCGTCGCGCGTTTTAGGCGCTGCATCTTTCTTAGAACCGCGCCTACCGGATATAAACGCATATGCAAGACCCACCATAGTGATCCCGGTAAAAATGGAACCTGACACTTCTTTTCCGTTCGCGACCAACACTATTCCGCCGACAGCAATCAGCGCGCAAATCACGAGTGCAAAAACCTGCCCACGCTTTTCAGTTTGAAGGGTTCCGCCGATAACCGAGGCCTGCATAGAATGCCGGTGATCCTGTTCTTTTTCAGCCATCGCTATGATTCTACTGGCCGTTTCACTGCCATAAGCCGTAAGAACTTCAGGTGGTGGTATTGGCCCAGAGAATGATCGAGTTTCCTTTTTACTCAGAACTAAACTGACCCCAACGGACTCAGCATTTGCGATGGCCTCTTCGATCTTGATTCGCGCTGACGGTGGTAATTTTTCTAACAACTGCTTACCTTCTGATTGGGCAGCAGATTCGCTACTAACGTCTCGCTGATCGCCAGGCTCGATCGAATTCACGTCGGTTATAGCGCGCGAGCGGACAATCGCGAGTGCCAAATATCTGATCCAACATTGTTCCAATCTTCGGCTAAATTTGCCGCGTCTGGCGTTTCATCACCAAGCGACGCGAACAATTCTTGAACGCGTAAAGTTGGCGAAACATTTAGGCTTAAGAATGCATGGCCTAAAATTTGAAGTGAATTTGCGCTAAGCGTGGGGCTGGTAAACTTTGAAGCCATGATGGAGGTCTGCAAAATTTTGTTTTCGCGGTTGCGCGCGTCGATCATCGACATAAGGTCTTGATTTTTCATAGCAATCATCTCCAAAAAATCGCTCGTACAGCAGCTAAGTAGTCAAAGTATGTCACTCATTTGATCAAATTCAAGCTCAGCAGCAATTTAACGAACGGAGGTTCACGTTTGGCCTTCTAGGCTTTGCTCTAGGCGTGACAAGCTTTTGACATCAACCAACAACGCCTCAAGCGCCGCATCAACGGTATTCCAAGCGCAGACAAAGCGATAAATATCCGCGCCATAAAACCAATAAAAATGCCAGCCGCGCGCTTCCAAATGCGCCACCATTGCCGCGTTTAAATGCACGAACACGGCATTGGCCTGCACTGGAAACGCCAGTTTTAGGCCGCAGTTTTGTAGTTCGGTGCTCAAACGTGTCGCCATCGCGTTCGCGTGCGCGGCGCGCTCGACAAATTTTGGTAATGCGCCTAGCCACGGTGCGCTTAAGTAGCGCATTTT
>JANNYO010000608.1:0-3261 GCA_031410115.1 Rhodanobacteraceae bacterium
ATTTCACCCGCTTCCGATGGGTACCATGTGAGCATCTCCAAGATAAGCTCTAGGAAATGACCCAACTCGCAATATCTGTACCTGAGAGCCTCTTCGGCGCTTTGCGCAAAGCACCCCATGAACTCGCGCAAGAGATGGGCCTCGCGGCTGCCATCCATTGGTACCAACAGGGCCAAATCTCTATGGAGCGCGCCGCAGAGACTGCCGGAATGGATCGGCCTAGGTTTCTTCAAGAACTTGCGCGGCGAAAAGTCGATGTTTTTGTAGTTGACCCAGCCGACTGGGCGCGTGAACTAGGCAGTCTTTGAGTGCTGATCGTCGATGCATCTCCACTGATTTTTTTGGGAAACGCAGGGCTTTTGAATTTGTTGCAAGCGCTAGATCACATGGTAGTAGTTGCGCAACCCGCGTTCGACGAAGTCACAAAATCCGCTCATACTGACCAGGCAAAATCGGCGGTTTCCGGCGCCACGTGGCTAACTCACAAGTCCTCAGGCGTCGTGTCGTCGAGCATACAAGCATGGGATTTGGGTCTGGGCGAGTCAGAAGTTCTTGGGCTTGGATTGCAATTCCCAGAAGCAATCATGGTCCTAGATGATCTTGCGGCGCGGCGTTGCGCCCTTGCCCATGGACTCAGCGTTATAGGCACGCTAGGCGTGCTCGTCAAAGCCCATCGCTTGGGGCACTTAAGCGATCCACTTCAAGCACTTGAACAATTGCGCCAATGCGGTATGTGGTTGTCTGATGCCGTGGTTATGCAATTTCGCCAAGCTATTCTTAACAGGCCAATAGCTTGACAAATTTTCCACTAACCACGCCCAGCCTAATTGCTCTTATTGGCGCGCTGAAAGCGCCGCACCAGGTAACTGATAAAGCTGCTCAAGAAATACTGAAGCGAGTTCAGGAATGGGGCAAAATGCTCGGGCGGCTTGAGCGAGACGATTGGACTTGGCTAGATGGCGTTTTGGACCGGCAAATCAAATCGCTTTTGTCCGAGGCGCAAGCCGGATCGCCGCTTTCTCATTATCTTTCGCACGGCCAATTCTCCACAAGCTTTGGTGTAGTTCAGGGGTTAATCCGCGCCGAAATCGCGAACAAACGGAAAGAGTTTGAAAAACTTGCGGAAGCGCGCGCCAATCAAGCGGTAGTTGAAGCGGAGAAAATTTCTGCTGCTGTTGCACAAATTCCAGCGTTCGAAATAACTCTGGAAGCACTCTCGCAAACCACGAAAACTGCCGGGGAAAACGAGGCAAAAATTGCGGAAGTATTAGAAATGCTGGAAAGCTCAAGAGACTCTGGCAAAGAGCTTTTCGATGAATTGACTGAATTGCTCTCCGACGCCAAAACCGAAATAGCCAATGCAGTTGCAGAGACAAAGTCTGCTACCGAGACCGCACACAAAAGCGCAGCAGCTTCAATTAAGAGCTTTGTTTCTGAGGTTGAAGACGAAAATATCGCAGCTGCCGAAGCGAAGGACGCTGCGCTGGAATCTCAAGCGAACGCAGAAAAATCCGATGCTTTGATTCAAAAGCTACTTGCGGACCTTGGTACTAATAGTGATGCTGCACAGCTGCAGATTAAGGCATCAAACGATGCACTTGAGCAAAAAACTACCGAACTAAAAGAAGCGACGCTGCAGCTCCAAAAAGCTCGGGCTGATCTCAATCGACAAGGTTTGGCGGATGCGTTCGCAGCACGAGTGACCGAATTGTCAAGAGCAAAGCTTTGGACAGATGCGGCTTTCTACCTGCTTTTGATTAGCGCGGCCTCGTATCTAGGATGGGCTGCCTCCAAAGCATTGCCGAACGATTATTTGGTGGTATGGCTCCAAAAGCTCGCGCCATTAGGTATTGTCATCTGGCTAGGATGGGTTCTCGCTGGTCGCTCAAATGTTTTATCTAGACTAATCGAAGATTACGCGTTTAAAGCAGCCACTGCCTTGGCCTTCCAGGGTTACAGATCGGAGATGGGCTCCAACGAGGAGCTACTTGATCTTGCCTCGCTTTCGCGGACACCTAGTTAAGAACTAATCTTAACCTTGAGGTGAAACATGAAAAAGGTGCCTAGCAAGCAATCTATGCCGCATGCAATTGGATGTCGGATTTTGCCCCTGAGCAAATGAATTTGGGCGGCTGGTAGTGCTCAGCTAGTTTTCGCGAAAACTTGTCTGCGGGACGGAAGATTTTTGCGACGTTTGCAGCTGAAATCGACGCAAAACAAGAGAAAATGAAATATCCACCGCAGTTTTTTGTTCCAGCAACGCTGAACCGATGTAGCAACACGCTAAAGTGCGCGATTAGAGCGCTACGAAACTCACGTCTGCCGTGTCGCTCATCGCGAGATGATTGAGGAGCAATGCTTGCCGCAAATCGAGTCCCAGCCACGAATCCTAGACTGCTACTTGGACCAGTCCTATGCCTTAGCGGGTCGGATAATCGATCCGATCACTGGCAATGTGAGCTGGCAAAGCAAGCAGGTGCACCTGCAGCGCAAAGAATTAGAAGTGCTGGCGCTGTTGGCAAGCCACAGTGGCGCGGTGGTATCGCGCGCCAACTTTATTGCGGTGGTTTGGAATGGCAATGACTTGGTCGGCGATCGCGGCGTCAGCGATAAGATTTGTTCCTTGCGCCGGGCGCTCGCTGATCATGATGAGCAGCAGCCGATCATTCGTACCATCCCCAGGCGGGGTTATCAGCTTGGCGTGCCTGTGGAACAACCGCTGGCGCGTCCAGAACCGGCATTCGCGCCGGGCAAAGCCATTGCGGGCTGCCCAGGTTGGCGATTGCAGCGCCCATTGAGTGCATCAGAAGTCAGTGAAAGCTGGTTGGCGCACGCGCAAGACGGCCAAACGGCAGCACGGGTTTTTAGCTTTTGCCGATCCGAAGCGCATCTGCGGCGTTTACAGCGTGAAACCACGCTGTTGCGCTATTTGAGTGAAAGCTTAGGCGAGCGCCAAGATTTCGCGCTGGTCCGCGATTGGCAGCTGCAAGAGCCGCCGTATTTTCTTGCGCGCGACTACTGCACCTACGGCAGTTTGACCGAGTGGGCAAATGCCGTCGGCGGCTTGGCGGCGCAATCGCTGGAACGGCGCACGGCGCTAATGCAGGCCTTAGCCGCCGCCGTCGCCAGCGTGCATGAGATCGGCGTTGTTCATGGGCAAATTCGCGCGGCCAGCATTTTGCTTGATGCTGGCGATGGCAATGGCGACGGCGACGCTACGCCGCAGCTCAAACTCAGCGCTTTCGATTTGGGTGTGTTGCG
>JANNYO010000609.1:0-3911 GCA_031410115.1 Rhodanobacteraceae bacterium
ATTTGCTGGTGCCGGGCGTGGACAGCAGTAATTTGTTGATTGATGATTTCGAGTAGGACTATTGATTCGGCTCGAATATGTTGGCGCTTTTACCATTTGAAATTTCTGGCATTTTCAAACTAGAAACATCAGAGAAACCGTTCTTGCTGAGCGCCCTGCGAACCGTTCGTGCTGAGCTTGTCGAAGCATGTGACGATACGTTTCGTGATGCGAACGGCAACTGCGACCCTTCGACAGGCTCAGGGCGAGCGGCTACTTTACAGCGCAATTGAAATGCAGCGAAGTACAAACTTATCTTCGCCAGATCAATAGCTAAAAATTCCGCACGCCGAATTCAGTAATTACGGCATCGAGTTTTTGATCAAACGCCTCAACCGGCAAATGTGCGACACATTGAAAATCAAACGCAATGCCAATTTTTCTAGGCTGCTGTGCGCCTACGCGTCGTTGAAAAAGCCGGTCGTAGTAGCCACCGCCTTGGCCCAAACGGTTGCCATGCGCATCGAACGCCAGTAACGGCACCAACACGATATCTGCATCAGTGATGGCGATATCTGTGTGCGCGGCGCCAGTGATGTCATCAGATGACTTCGGTGCCGCAATGCCGTGCGCACCAAGTACCAATTCGCTTTCCAACTGGTGGCGCAAAAAACGCATCGTGCCATTCGCCTGCGTGTGCGGTAAGTAAACCTGCACGCCGCGCGCCAGCAGCACGTTAATCAGCGGTTTTAATGACAGCTCCGTGCCACAGGCCCAGTAGGCGGCGATGCGCTGGCCGCATGCGAACCACTGGGTGCTGAGTGCAATAGCGGTGAGCTTGTGCGCCGCGATCCAGCGCAAATTCGCGCCGCACTCGCGCCTGAGCTGGCGCATTTTTTGCCGCAGATGCGATTTTTCGTTGGCTAACAAAAGGGGCCCCCCGCCTGCGTCGGTGCATTTCGGGCGACCTTGATCCCAAGGATCAAGTGGGATGGCCGACCAAACACGAGGCTTTCCGCGGAGAGCGGATCTGCACAAATCGTTGGCTATAGACCAACCCGGGGTCATGTTTCAGGGACAAGGCGATATGTCGAATTGCGGTCGAACACCGCAGGGGGCGCGACGCCATTCTATGCGGCTGCGAGCGCGCCATCAAGGGTTTGATGCATGCGTTTAAGTTCGGCGTTGACCGATTCATTTAAGTGATCGAAGCGCGCGTCTTTGCCGAGCAATTCCTGCGCGAAAGTCAGCGCCGCCAAAACCGCCAAGCGATCTAAGGTCAGCATCTTGTCGGATGCTTTCAATTCGCGCATTCGTGCATCAAGTGCACGTGACGCGCTCAATAAGCCGTCGCGTTGATCCGCTGGGCAACCCAACTTGTAATCGCGGTCAAAAATTTGTAGCGTGACAGTAGAACTCAAATGTTTTGCTCCATCGTCTTTAGTCGGGTAATCATCGCTTCAATTCGGCTGCGCGCCTGTTCGTTTTTACCGGTTAATGCCGCGCGCTCAGCCAGCAGCTGCACTTGAGCGGATTTGAGCGTTCGGTTTTCTGCGTCTAGCTTGCGCGTGACGTCGACCAACTGGTTGAGTTTGCCCGCCAACGCGTGCAGTTCGGCCTGAGCGTTGTCAGACGGCACCATCTCAGCTCGGGTCAACTCAATTTGGGCGGCGCCAGTTTCCATTTGCCTAGATTAGCTTCGCGGGTTACATCAAGCAAGGTGGCTAACGAAAAATTGCACGCCCTGGTTTTTTACCTAGTCCAAGCAAATGCAATAAAACTTCAGCCAGACGTGGGAATCAGCTAAATTGGCATACCGCTTCGCGCTGAAACTACGCCTCAACTATGCAACGTCCTGCTGTTTCCGGGTTCGCCCGATTTCGCTTTAAGCGCGTCGTTTTTGCGCTGCTCTGTTTAGCGCTCGTTTTTGCCCTCGCGCTCTATTGGGTTCTGCGTGCAAGCTTGCCGCAGTTGGATGGCACGCTGCGGTTTGAGTTGAATGCGCAAACCACCATCGGTCGTGATGCCTTGGGTACAGCAATTATCACCGCCGACACCCGTGCTGATGCCTATTTCGCCCAGGGTTTTGTGCACGCGCAGGAGCGTTTTTTCGAGATGGATTTGACCCGGCGCTCGGCCGCCGGCGAACTAGCGGAGTTGTTTGGCGCTGCGGCCCTGCCACGTGATCGCGCGCATCGCGTGCACCGCATGCGCGCGCGCTTGACCGCGTTTTATCCGACATTGCCAGCCGCGCAGCGCGAACTGCTTGAACGCTATTCTGCGGGCGTGAATGCTGGCCTAGCGGCGCTTGACGCCAAGCCATGGACCTACACGCTGTTGCGCACACAGCCGCGTGCCTGGGCGCCGATTGACACCCTGCTCGTCAACGCCGCGATGGCGTTTAATTTGCAAGACGACACCAACACAAACGAGTTAAATAATGACACCGCAAAACGCACGCTCAGCCCGGCGGCGTATGCGTTTTTGTTTAATCGCGTGAGTGCAAAATGGGACGCGCCGCTGATGCAGGGCAATACCGACGATCCTCAGACAAATGAGTTTCCAGATCCGCCGATGCCAAATGCGGCTGAGCTTGACTTTCGCACTTTGCCGGATGCCACATTTAACGCTGTTGCCGCCAGAGGTTCCGAAGCCGTGCGCGGCAGTAATAATTGGGCGGTATCCGGTGCAATCACGGAAACTGGCAGTGCGATGTTAGCGAACGATATGCACCTAGGATTAGGCGTGCCGAGCATTTGGTTTCGTCAGCAGCTGAACTATAAAACCGCAAGCGGCCCCATTTGCATCACCGGCTTAAGCCTGCCGGGCGCGCCGGGAACGGTGGTGGGTAGCAACGGCAAAGTCGCCTGGGGCAACACCAATAGCTACGGCGACTGGCTGGACTTTGTGCGCTTAATCAAGGGCATGGGCGACGACAGTTATCTCAGCGCCGATGGTGCGGCGCCGATCACCGTCGTGGCGGAAACCATTCACGTCAAAGGTGCGCCGGACGACCGCCTGACGGTACGCGAAACGCGCTATGGCCCGATTGTGGGCAAAGATAGCGTTGGTAATGAGCTGGCGCTGGCATGGGTGATCCATCGCCCGGGTGGCGTAGATGCAGATGCGATTGATTTTGAGCTGAGTCAAACGGCGGCAGAATTACTGGCGCGCGCGCGTCAAGCGGGTGTGCCGCACAATAATATTCTTGCCGCAGACAGCGCCGGCCACATTGGCTGGACGATCAGCGGTCAAATCCCGCTGCGGGCGCCACAACGCTCGGTGCGCACAGCTGTGCCGGACATTAATCCTGACGGCGAAAAAAGTTTGCCGATTCCAAGCACACAGCTTAGCGCGGATGTCTGGCAGGGTTTTATGGCCGAAAATCAGATGCAAGCGCCCGAACTGCTCGACCCACCTGGCCTGCGTTTGTACACCGCCAATGCACGCGTGGTGAATCGTGCCGCTGACGCGTTTATCGGCAATGGCGGTTACGCGCTAGGCGCGCGCGCAAGTCGCATTCGCGACCTGTTGAACGCGCGTAAAACCTATTTCCGCGAAACCGACATGCTGACAATGCAGCTGGACGATCAAGCGCCTTTGCTTGAGCCCTGGTGGCAGCTGCTCAATACCCAAATACAAGGTCAAAGTCGCTACCGTGATGTTAGCGCGTTAATCGGCGGCTGGAACCGGCGCGCCTCGGCTGAGTCGGTGGCGTATCGCATTGTGCGCAGTTTTCGTGCCGAGATTTTGGCCGAATACGTAAACGCTTTTGCCGCACCCATGCGCGTACAAAACCCAGGCTTTAGTTTAAATTTTCCCGGCCATGCCGAGGTGATGGTGTGGCCGATTTTGAGCGCACAAGCGCCGCACTTACTGCCCAAGCCACACCAAAGCTACGCCGCGTTTGAGCGCGCCTGCCTGGATCGCGC
>JANNYO010000610.1:0-2464 GCA_031410115.1 Rhodanobacteraceae bacterium
ATCGCTAGTCCGCGCAGCGCGATGGCGTGTTCTTTGGCTTCGCGCGCAACGTCGCCTGTGCTGCCCGGGGCACTGAATGAGTCGATCACCCGCTGCCACATTGCAATGGCTTCGGGCAGTCGTTGTTGTTTTACAAGTGCAGCGACGTGCTCGCTGATTTCGTCAAACGCGAGTGTAGGAACGTGATGTTTAGCCTCCGCCAGCACCGGGGGCGCTTTGATCACGCTCGAGGTTGCCAACGCCGGGGTCGCCTCTGTCGGCGTTGCGAATGCTGTCGTGGGCGTCGCGAACAGTGTTAGGAATATGATTCGACGGAGCAATTGCAACATACAAACACCTCGGCTTCTAGGGTATCGAAATCGCATCAATACGGTCACAGCGCACGATCACCCGGTTCGAGGTTTGATTACGCAGCTCAATGGTATTTTCATCCAGGCGGCGCACAAAGATTGCGTGAATCACCTGCGCACTGAGATAAATCGCGAGGCCTTTTTTCTGCGCAATGCTTTGCTCAAGTACGTCGTCCAGAACCTCTCGGGAGAGCCCGATCTTGTCAAGGTGCTGATGGCATTGCGTCGTCGCTAACTGCGCTTCGGTGGGCATTTGTCGCTCAAGGTGGAGGTGCTCAACCGCAATGCGAAAAAACTTACCCAGCTTGTCAAACCAAGTTTCGGGGCGAACCTTAAAGAACATTCCCTGCGGCGCATCGAAGCGCAAAAAGAAACCCGAAACAACCTCTCTTTGCGCGAATTCCTGACCGAACTCATAAGTCAAACCCTGCCGGGTGCGTGGTGTCCAGGTGACGCTTATGAAATAGCTGCGCACACCAACTACTGCGATGTAAGCAATGATTAGGACGAGGGCGATGATTTCGATGAGTGAGTTCATGGGTAGACTTCACAAAGGTTCGGTTCAAACGCAAGCAATTTGTCCGCGCAAAACATGTGCGCGCGGCTACTCAAAGCCATTTTTAAACATCGCATCCACCACCACCGGTGCGGCCACAATCGACAAACCCGTGCCGATTTCCGAGGTGTTGCCGGTAGCATCGGTGGCGGTAAAGCTAATCACGCCCGTTGCCAGCTGTGTGGGAATACTGACCGGCATCGTGAACGTCAGGGGCGCTGCGAAAAACGCGAATACGCTGATGTGGCCCAAATAGACTTCGCCATGCCCGCGTGGCGTGACGCCAAATTGGCCGATCGGATTGGCCGTTGGGCTGTAATAGGCATCGACGCGATGCTTGCCAGCCTGACTGTCCAAAACGACGGAGACTGTCGCTGGCCGATCCAGCATCGCCGCACCGGTGCCGGCACCGGTGTAGACCAAACTCGCGCCGACCGGGAAGTTTTGTAGCTGGTTCGGGCCGGTATCGAGATCGCCGACATCGTTTGCGGTAGGCGCGGTGATGCCCACGCCGCCGGTGAAGCCGGTGGGCGCTAAATCAATATCCATGGCGTTGTTTACCGCGCCGTTGCCATAGACAATGTTCGCATTGATCGAGTTATTGATCGCGCTATCGCCCTTAACGATAATGCCGCCGGCATTGTTGAAGCGCACGGTATTGGCGCTAATGCTGCCGCCCTGGCCGCTGGCACCGATAATATTGCCGCTGCCGGTGATCAAAATCCCGTTGGCGGTATTGCCGGCCACACCCTGATCAACCGGATTCAAGCCGACTAGATTGCGCGTGACGATATTGTTGTTACCGCCATTGAGCCAAATATTGGTGATGCTATTGCCATACACGCGATTGTCGACAATATCGCAGCCATCGCCGCTATTGTTGATGCCAAAATTATTGCCAAAAATAAGGTTATTAACGATCTGGCAGCTGCCCGCAGCGGTCGCGGTTGCATTGTTGTCCACGCCATTGCTGCCGGCACCTGAGATGTAATTGCGTTCACTCGCACTGATGCCACCGATCAGCACGCCACTGGCTGAACTGCCGACCGAGATCGCGTTCAAACCAGCGCTAGGGAGCGGGACCCCACTTTGGCTGCCACCGAATTGGCTGCCCGCAACCACATTGCCCTGGCCGCCTAAAAAGCGCACCGGTTGCCCAAAACCGCCTAAGCCCATGCCGCGCAAAGTCAGCGAGCCAAAGCTATTCGCGGGCACCGTGAAACCGGCCGCCAGACTGCCTGCCGCAGGCTTAAGCAACACGCACAGCACCGCATCAAAGTCACTGCTGCTGCTGTTTTTCACTGAACCGGGCTGGGTGTAACCGTCAATGCTCATGCGGCTATTGATATTGGGAAGGACGCTGCTGAGCGTAATCACCGCAGGGCAAGGGCCGGGGATATTGAAGACGATGCTTTTTGGTGGCGTGATGCTTTGACTGGCAAGCGTGATCGCTTCACGCAATGATCCCGAACCGTTGTCCAGCGTATTGGTCACCGTGAAAACGGTTTGATCCGTAACCAAAGACTCGTAAGCACCGCGATCAGGCGCGCTGCCAATC
>JANNYO010000611.1:0-9095 GCA_031410115.1 Rhodanobacteraceae bacterium
GCCCGAGCCATCATTGTTGAGTATGGTGATGCCAGCGGTCAGTGGCGACGACGGTGCCGCTGTTGTGGGCGCTTGCCGAATCATCGCGGAATATTGCTCAAACTCTGCGCTGCTCATGCCGTGCCGCGTCGCAAGCTCAGCGCTTAGTGGTCGCGCTAAAAAACGCTCCGCCTCAACGAGTGAACCGACGCACTGCGCGATTGGATTGCCATCACCGCCCAGTTTGGCGATCGTCAAGTGCCCCGAGCCACCCTGTAAATCCAACACGCCTTCGCCGCTGGGTAAGCGCGCGGCCACACCCGTGCGCTGCGCGGTGTGTAAGTCAATGAGCGCTGCTAAGTTGCCATCGCTTTCGCTTGCCAATGCATCAACCGCGGTACTGCTCAGCAATAAGCCGAACGTGAGCTTCGCAAAATGTGTCATAGATTTTCCCTTTAACAATGACCTATTGTGTTCGTTTCAATCATACAAGTCTCGCCGAAAGGCGACACGGCAAACAAGTGCGTGAAAAAATGTCTGAATTCAATTTAATTGCTGAGATCGCGCAACGTGTCACACCGCGCCCTGACGTACTTTTAGGCATTGGTGACGACTGCGCAATTGTCGCGCCGCCTATGGGTCGGCGCTTGGCAATCAGCACCGATACCCTGGTTGCTGGCGTGCATTTTTTCGCAAGTACTGAGCCGTATTTGATCGGCCATAAAGCGCTGGCGGTGAATTTGAGTGATCTAGCCGCCATGGGCGCGAAACCACTTTGGTACAGCCTTGCATTAACCTTGCCTAGCCCTGATCACGCGTTCGCGTTGGAACTGACGCGCGGTATGCATACGCTGAGCGTCGAGCACGATATCGCGTTGATCGGCGGCGATACCACGCGCGGCCCGTTGGCGATCACCATGACCGTGATCGGCACCCTGAAGGCGGGCATCGGCGTCAACAGCATTGCGCTGAAACGCGGCGGCGCACAAATCGGCGATGGCGTTTATGTATCTGGAACCTTGGGTGATGCGGCGGGCGCACTTAGATTGCGTCTAGCAAATACGCCCGAGCCCGCGTGGCTGGCGCAGCGGCTTGATCAACCCACCCCGCGTGTCGCACTCGGGTTAGCGCTGCACGGTATCGCCAGCAGTGCGATTGATGTATCCGATGGCCTAATTGCCGATTTAGCGCACATCTGCGAGCAAAGCCGCTGTGGCGCGGTACTGCATGTGGATCGCCTACCGATTTCGCATGAACTCGTCATTGCGCTGGGCTTGCGCGCTGCCGAACAGTGCGCGCTCAGCGGTGGCGATGACTACGAGTTGTGTTTTACCGCAGCACCCAAACACGACGCCGCCTTGATGCAGCTGGGCGCAAGTTTGAACTTAGGTATCACCCGCATCGGCACGATTGGGGCGCAGCTCGGCGCTGATGCGGTGCGCGTGCTCGATGCAAACGGCACGCTGATGCCGGTTGTGCAGCGCGGGTACGAGCATTTTGTTTGAGCCTAAAGCAATGGATTCATCCAGCGCGACTCTGGAAACCGGGCAAAGTCGCTGTCGCAAGAGACCACTTGCAGTCCATGCTCTAGCGCCAATGCCGTCAAACTTAGATCCATAACCAAGTCCCCCGTGGGTTGGTAACGCTGCATCAGTTGATCAAAAATCCCTCGGTGTTCGGAACCCGGTGTAGGCACCCAAATACGTGGGTGATCTAGCAGTTGACTGATCGCAGCCCATGCATCTTGGGCGTTCAATGGTTCGGAAAGCACCCGGCGATTGGTCGAAATGCGCATGAACGCTAAAATGTTAACCCACGGCAGGGCAATGCGCCGTTGTGCCGCGAGCTGCGAACTCAGCCACGCTTTTGCTTTGGCATGTTGCGGGTAGTCATTTATCAGCGCATAGAGCAAAACGTTTGCGTCAATTAACATAGACGCAACTTGCCAAAAGTCGAATTCATCCAGCACCGTCCAGATCATCTAATAAACGATGCACGTTATCGACATCAAAGCCACGTGGTTTGCAGCTGAAACTAGGCAGGCTGAACGCTTTTTCTGGTGACGGTTTGCCCAATCCTTGTTCAAGCGCATCTAAACCCAGGCGCAAAACGCGGTTGATAAAAGGTTTAAAATCTTGATTTGCGCCCAAACGTTTTAGCTGGACGTAAATATCCTGATCGAAGGTAACCGTGGTTCGCATTGTTGATTCCGTGATTCTGTAACATGCGCATCATAGCATCAAAATGTAGTCTGAAATTTTCTTGCACCACGCTCGGTCAATTCATCGCGTACTCCAAAATTCAAACCGGAAAACCCCATGAATTTCAAATTTAGCTTTAAACCGCTGCGCGCCCTAGCGTTGTTGACCCTGATGGCGCTCAGCGCCCTGTCCTTCGCGGCTGCCACCCCCACCGCACCCGCTGGCATGGAAAAGGCGACCTTTGCCGGTGGCTGCTTCTGGTGCATGGAAACGCCGTTTTATGGCTTGCCTGGCGTCAGTTCGGTCACTTCGGGCTACACCGGCGGCACCGTGGTTGATGCCAGTTACGAGCAAGTTTCCGACGGTGGCACCGGCCACGCGGAGTCGGTGGAGGTCATTTTTGATCCGAAAAAAGTCAGTTACGCGAAGTTGCTCGAAATTTTTTGGGCCAATGTCGACCCTACCGTTGCGGATCAGCAATTTTGTGATCACGGCGATCAGTACCGCAGTGCGATTTTTACCCACTCAGCCGAGCAGGCGGCGGCGGCGGCGCAAAGCAAAGCAAAATGGCAGGCGGACAAGCGCTTCGCCGGACAAACGATTTACACCGAGATCACCCCGGCAACGGCATTCTATGCCGCCGAGGACTACCACCAGCACTATGCTGAAAAAAATCCAACACGTTACAAATACTATCGCTGGAACTGCGGGCGCGATCAGCGCTTAGAGAAAATTTGGGGCGTCGTACCCGGACATCCGTAGTTACTACCTTATAAAAATCGAGAATCCAATCATGCAAAGACGTGACGCGTTGCGCTACACCCTTTATTCCTTATCCGCCGGAGCCATCAGTATGAGTCTATTCAATCGTAGCCGTGCCGCCGCCAAGACTGAAATCTTTGAAGTTCAGCGTACCGAGGCCGAGTGGCGCGCGCAATTGAGCAAAGCACAATTTAACGTGCTGCGCGAACATGGTACTGAGCGCTCAGGCACCAGCGAACTAGATCACGAAAAACGCGCAGGGGTCTTCCATTGCGCGGGCTGCGATTTGCCCTTGTATGAGTCCAGCACCAAATTCAATTCTGGCACCGGCTGGCCGAGCTTTTTCAAACCGATCGATAACGCGATCGGCACCAGCGTTGATAGCAGCCTATTTTCCACCCGCACCGAAGTGCACTGCCGCCGCTGCGGTGGCCATTTAGGCCACGTATTTGAAGACGGCCCAAAACCTACCGGCCTGCGTTACTGCATGAACGGCGTGGCGATGACGTTTAAGTCAAAGGAATAGTCGGCGGATTTGCTACAGTACGGCTTTGATTGAGATCGCAATAATAATGCAAGCATACCGTCGACGACTAGGCGTTGAGCCAAAACCGAAAGTGCCGTTATTCGCGTACTTTTCTCGTTCCCTGCAAATTTGTTTGACAGCTTTCGCCATTCTCGGTTGCCAAACAATGCATTCCGTAAACCCAGCCGCGCCGAGCGCGATTGTTGCTGAAAAACCTGGCGGTATCGATTGGCAACCCCCAGCTTGGTTGGAACAAAATACTTCGCCTGGGCTGAACAATTTTGTCGAGTACCGCGGCAGATTTTCGTTGGACCTCGCTTCGTCAAAGTCCGAGCTTCAAGTGGAAAATTCGTGTGGGGACATTTTTGTCAAAAACAGCAATCGCGAGGGCTGGTTAGGCGCATCCGTCGTTGCGCAACAGGCGCCAAAAACAACGATGCCCAGCGTCTTTTTTCGCATGGAAGGGGTGCGATGGTTCATTGAGGTGCGTTGCTCCGATCGCAGTGATAGCGCACGTTCGCGACTGGATTTAAATATTTTTGTACCTCGATTACTGTTGCTTGCACTTCAGACGAACGATGGCAATATCCGTGCGTTAGGCTTGCAGGGGACGACACGCATCAATTCCCAAAGTGGCCGATTGATGCTCGCAAGTCGAGCCGCAATTGATGTGCGAT
Source organism: Rhodanobacteraceae bacterium (assembly GCA_031410115.1). Taxonomy (GTDB): domain Bacteria; phylum Pseudomonadota; class Gammaproteobacteria; order Xanthomonadales; family SZUA-5; genus JANNYA01. Next base: position 4,146 of record JANNYO010000611.1, read on the forward strand.
CTGACCTAGGTAATGTGTTTTTACAAAGCTTTGATTCCCATGCGCCGACCCGTATTTTTTCTCGACGTGGCGACATCGAACTGACACTGCCTGATCAGGAACAAACGATCTCGGCCATCGGCAAATCGGTTGACAATCACTTGTTGAAAACCAGTCTCGTTGCCAAGGTGGATGCTTCCGTGATTTCAGTTGAAGCAAAAAATGGGCGGGTGACACTTTTGCCTAGTTTAATTTTGGAATAGTATCTGGGCACGGCGCTGCCTGTTTAAGGCATGCATCGATAAATTTTGAATTGGGTTTTTGATGACCGCCTGCTGGCGGCTTGCTTGTCTATCTATTGAGGATTAAAACGATGTTTTTTCGAAGCATTCCTTTGCTGGTGCTCACGTGCAGTGTGTGTTTTGCCGGTACTCATAAGGTATCAATCACCAAAGATGCAGAAGGCGTACCCGTTCAACAGGGTGCAAATTTTGTCTCTGATCTAGTTTATCCAACTGTCAATTTTGCTGACATGCGCACGCTGCCTCCCCTTCGCCCGTGGCAGCCCGGCGATCCAATTCGTGAATTGCCGCGTCAGTTTTTTCCGCCCGGCGTAGAAAATCCAATCCCAATCAACAAGGTAGCGAGCGACCGCGATCCGCTCCTGAAAATTCAACTTGCCGCTACTCAAGCTGTCAATCGCGTGTTTACAACCCCAATTGCCTCGTTTGATGGATTGTCTAATCCGTCCGTGCGCCCAATGGACCCCGTGCTTGACGTTAGCCCAACGCATATTGTGGTCGCGATCAATTCCGGCGCTGGCGCAACCGGTCTTCAGGTCTTTAACAAAGACGGTACGCAAGCCGCACCCCCAGTAGCATTTACTTCGCTCGCTCCCGGGTGCGCCAGTTTGTCAGACCCTTACGTCTTATGGGATCGCTTGGCAAATCGTTGGGTGCTGATGGAAATCGGTTCCGGCTCGCGTTTGTGCGTTTACGTCAGTGCGGATGCTAATCCGATTACGACCACGTGGCGCCTGTATACGTTCACTTTTGCCGGCACCCCAGACTACCCACAAATCGGCGTTTGGAATGACTCTTATCTGGTTGGCATCAACAACTCCGATGTCGCTGGGCAACGCCCATTGGTCGCATTGGATCGCGATAAAATGCTCGCTGGGCAGCCTGCTACCTTGCAACGTTTTAACGTGCCGGTGCTCAGTGGCTTTGGTTTTCAACTTGTTCCACCCGCTGATTATGTGGGTGGAACGCCGCCAGCGGCAGGTACTCCCGGAGTTTTCATTCGCCAACGTGACGACGAAGCGCACAACGCAGGCAGTAACAACCCTACGCAAGATTTTCTAGAGCTTTGGCAGCTCAGCATCAACTGGGCGACGCCAGCCAGCTCAGTGCTTACTGGACCACAAGTCATTACGATTTCAGAATTTAGCAGCGATCTCAACGGTTTGACGGCATTCAACGCGTTCCCTCAGCCTAACGGCACAAAGCTAGATCCTATTCGTGAAATCCCGATGCGTCGAGTTAGCTATCGCCGTTTTTCTAATTATGAAAGCTTGGTGGGAAATTTTGTTACCGACGTAGACGGACAAGACACCGGCGGCATTCGTTGGTTCGAACTGCGTAGAAGCACGCTGGGCGCAGGTCCTTTCGCGCTGCATCAAGAGGGCACTTTTGCTCCTGATGTAGCGGACCCGGCAGATCGTTGGATGGGCGCTATTGCCCAAGATGAATCTGGAAATTTAGCACTCGGATACTCTATTACACGCCAAACTCCTGCCATCTTTCCGAGTCTTCGCTATACGGGACGCCTGTCAAGCAGTCCACTGGGCTCAATGTCTCAGCCAGAAACGGAAGTTGCTACAGGAGCAGGCTCGCAAACTATTGATCGTTGGGGCGACTACTTTGATATGGTGACTGACCCAACGCCAGGGAACGACTGCCAATTCTGGATGATTGGTTCCTACATTCCAGCTGCCAATGCGCCGCGCACGCGTGTTTCTAGTTTTCGTTTTGATCAATGTGGTTCTCCACGATTTGTTACAGCGGCAAGCAATGACGTCCAGGCCGTTTGCGCAGCAACTGCTGTGCCGGTCAACTTGACCCCGGTAAATCTAAATATTCAAGCCTTTAATGGCTTCACGGGCACCGCAAATGTGTCGCTAGGTACTTTGCCCACTGGATTTACAGGCTCACTTACGCAATCTAGCGTCGTTGTTCCAGGCACATCAGTCGCGAATCTAACTGTTAACAATGCTGCCACGCCCGGGCCGAACGTGATTAACGTAACAAGCGTTTCGGGCACGCAAACAGAGAACTCACCGATTCGTATCAATGTCACAACGGTTCCAGCCGCAGCGAGTTCCTTATCAGTACCTGCTGATAGTGCTGTAAACGTTGCGTTGCGGCCGACCTTGACATGGACGGCGGTGCCGCAAGTTAGCAACTACATTGTTGAAGTAGCGCGCGACGCGACATTTGCTACCCTGGTGTTTCAGCAAACTGTTGTCAGCGGCACCTCAGTTGTGTTGCCGAGTAACCTGTCATCAAACACCCAGCACTTCTGGCGGGTGCGCACAAGCAATCTTTGCCCGTCGGCGTTACCTGTCGGCGAATTCCTTCGTGACGGGTTCGAAAATCCGCGTCCGAGCCAAGCGGTGACACCTGTATTTAGCTTCACCACTGTTCCTGGCCCAGGCGACTGTGCTGCCGGACAAACAGCGACAGTTGTTTTTAGCGAAAATATGGAATCCGGTGCGCCGGGCTGGACCAGTGCAGCGGTCACGGGTGCAAATACTTGGGTTCTGTCCACAGCTTTCCCCGCTAGCCCAGTAAACGCATATCGTGGTGTTGCGCATACCGCTGCGGGTGATCAGTCGCTGGAGACACCAACGATTGCGGTTCCGACAACGGGCGCAACTAAATCATTAATTTTCAATCAACGCGTCAGTCTAGAGCCAAATGCCCCGAACTGTTTCGATGGTGGACAGTTGCAGGTATCAGTTGCTGGAGGTGCCTATACGCAAATCACTGCTGGAATTACCGGGTTACCGTATACCGGTAACCTCGGTACCGCTTCCGGTGGCGGCGCGGCATGGTGTAACTCCACGCCGTACACGCTTACAGCGGTGGATCTAGCACCTTATGCAGGTCAAAACGTCAAATTTCGTTTCCGCATCGTTTCTGACGTCAATACTATCTTGCCAGACGGTTGGAACATTGATGATGTACGCGTGCAGACCTGTAACTAGTCACTCCAATGGATTGATGTTCTAAAGTCTTAATCAAAACGCCCGGCTTCCCGGGCGTTTTGCTTTTGCGCCGCAGTTCTAGTCCTACTCGGCTTGCGCTCAGCCTACAGCGAATAAGATGCATGGCCTTGCACGCCCCACCTGGGCGCGCGACTGACTTCTACACAAAATTTTATGCCTCAATTTCCGAACATCACTGGCTATCGCATCACCCGTTTGATCGGTCAGGGTGGCATGGCGCGCGTTTATGCTGCTGTGGAGGCCGAAATTGAGCGCGAGGTTGCAATTAAAGTGGTCAGCTTGTCGGTCTCGGGTGTCGGCGAACTGGCGGAGCAGGATCAAGATTTTTCCAGCCGGTTGGAATTTGAGGCGCGATCCTTAGCGCGCTTGCGCCACCCCAACATCGTTGAGCTGTATCGCTTTGGCCGGCTTACACACCCAGAAATCGGCGCACCGGCACTGTATTACGTGATGCCGCTGCTGACCGGTGGTGATCTTGGCCATTGGTTGAAACCTGCGCCCGAGGCGAAAGTGCACGCAATGCTGGGTGATTTGCTCGATGCGCTGGGGCATGCGCATAGCGTTGGCATCGTGCATCGTGACGTCAAGCCTGAAAACATTTTGTTTGATCAACACGGGCGGCCGCAGCTGGCGGATTTTGGTGCGGCGTTCGCGCTCGATTGCGCTAACACCACATCACGCTTGACCCAAGAAGGCTTTGCCGTGGGCAGTTTGGGCTATATGAGCCCGGAACAAGCGCGCGGGCAAGCAATCAGTGGCGCGAGCGATTTGTATTCGCTTGGCGTCGTGGCGTTTGAGCTATTGACCGATACCCGCAGCCACGTCGGCTCTGATGCCGTCGCTATTGCGCTGGCGCAAATCGAGCTACCGCCTGCGGCCTTGCCAGCCGATCTGCGCCACTGGCAGACATTTTTTGCCACTGTACTTGCGCCCAATCCACAGCACCGCTTTGAAAGCGCCGCCGCAATGAAAGCAGCGTTGCCTGCACCGCAGGTTAGTGCGACCGCCACCGTCATTCGAAAAAGCGTCGTCCTACCATTGACGCCGAATTTGCCTAAAAAAAGCCTGGGTCAACCCACGCGCGTTGTAGCGGTTGATACGACGGAGTCTCGCCGGAAGGCGGCACGGAAAAAAGAGTCAAATCGAACAAAACCGATTCTACTGATGGCCGCGGGCATCAGTGCGGCGCTGCTAAGCGTGTTTGGAATTTACAGCTGGCAAGTGCAGCGCCAGCTCGACGCCCAGCGCGTGCAGTTTGAAGCCTTGCGCGTGGCGCTTGCAGGCGCGCCTGCGGGGCGCGAGATGGCGCTTTTGCAGCAGGCGGACGCGGCGCTCAGCGTGGCGGATGTGCGCAAACTTGCGTTAACGGTCATGGCGGGCAAAATAACCGCACTCAAAACTCTGGCGCAACGCGAAGGCAACGCCAGTGCCAATTTAAGCGCGCTGACTCAACCGTGGCAGGATATCCAACAGTTGCGTGCGCGCTATCAAATCCAGCCATCGCCAGAACTTGTGCAGCTGGAATCGGATTTGACACGGCGCGTGCAAGAAACCCTGGTGTTGGCGGCTGAGCAATTTGACCGCGCCACAGCATTGCAAGTTTTGCCCCTGGCAAATGCCCTGGTCGCCACGCAGATTACCCTGGTGCCGATCATCGTCACCGCGAACGCGATTCCTGAAAT
>JANNYO010000612.1:0-2855 GCA_031410115.1 Rhodanobacteraceae bacterium
CTGGCATCCCAGGCGCAGGTTGCGCTTGAGCGCGAAAAATTAGCGCAATTGGCGATTGAGAAACGCCAATTGGAGCAGTCTTTAAAGTTTGCGCAAACCATTCAAATGGGTATGTTGCCGCGGGTACCGAAAGACTGGCGCGAACGTGGGGTGGATTTATGTGCGCACTTGGTACCGGCGAAAATAGTCGGCGGTGATTTTTTCGACTTCTTTGAGATCGAAGATGGCCGAATTGCGCTTGTGATTGCCGATGTTTCCGGAAAAGGCGTTCCAGCAGCACTCTTCATGGCAAAAGCGATGACGCTGATTCGGGCGTTTGCAATCGTTGGTAAACCGCCTGCAGAGGTTTTGCGTGCGGCAAATGAGGAACTCGTAAACGACAACGCGGCGGCGATGTTTGTAACGGTGTTTATCGCTTTGTTTGATCTAAAAACGGGGGTTTTGACCTATGCAAATGGCGGGCACAATGCGCCACTACTTTTGCGTGATCGGGCCGTGGTTGAACTCAGCGAGGCGTTAGCAGTGCCGCTTGGCACCCTCGGTGGCATGGCATTTGAGGAAGCCAAATTGCAGCTGAAAAGCATGGATTTGTTGTATTTATTTACCGATGGCGTGAATGAGTCTATGAATGCTGCGAATGAAGAATTGGGTGATGCACGCCTACACAATTTGGTGCAAGAGTTCAGTGGCTGCGAAGCGCAAAAAGCGGTCGATGAAACTCTGAAGCTTGTTAATGCCCATGCGGACGGGGAACCGCAAAGTGATGACATTACCTTGCTGCTTGTGCGTTGGTTGGGCACAGCCCCGTTTTCAACGTCTTGCCAAGCTGACACATTGGCATAGGATCTAGGATGCATCTCATTCCTGCATGGGCAGCGCTACCACTCGGAATTTTTGCGGCGTTTTTGTCCTGGACGTTTTTGGTGTATTGGTTGCACCGACTTTCTCACGTCCATCATATGCACAATCCACTTTGGCAGCTGCACCGCGCGCATCATATGATTCCATATTTATCACAGCCTACCGGTTCTGCAATTCCAAAAATGGGCCAATTTTTCCTTTGGCTTGGCAGTTGGCGTGCATCTCTAGATGTTTTTATTGTAATGACAGTGCCAGCAATATTAATTGCTATTTGCTTCCCGAAATTTGGCATTCCGGTTTTAGTTTTCCACTATCTATATGAAGTATTCTTCTCGGAATACGCGCTTGACCATAATCCAAAAGTTCAAGGTTGGCTGACGCGATTTTTTGCCTGGGGTGACTTTCATTTGTTTCATCATATGATGCCAAAAAGAAACTTTAGTCTAATTATTACGCTTTGGGATCGCGTTTTTTTGACGGCAATAGACCCAAAACCTGGAACCGCGCACACGCGGCAACAACAGCTGCTTGCAGCAAAGGCGCAACAGCAATGATGACGTCTGATCTGAATTTAACGCCTGAAAAACCCGCGAATTACCGTATCCGCCCCTTGCTTGAAGCAATTTCGGTTGGATTAGTAATCGTGATCGCAATTTTTAGCACGACTTATTTTATTTATGTGCGTGCTTTAGCGGCGCAAGAGGGCGAAATTCGCCAGGGCTTGCTACGCACAGCCCATGTGGCTGCCAGTATTGTTGACCCTGTTTCGCATCAAAGCTTCAGGCATGCGGATGATGAGGCGGGTGCCGCCTATCAAGCGGCTTTGGCACCGTTAATGCGCATGCGGGAATCAGATCCACAAATTGCCTATTTATACACGGCGGTAAAAATTGGCGATCAATATCATTTTATATTTGATACGACACCGGCACCCACCAGTGAAAACGAAGTTGATTCGACAGTCGCGGTAATGGAAGTGTATAAAGACGCGCTTGGCAATAAAGCATTTTTACGTGCGTTTGATACAAAAAAACCAACCACCAGTGATGAGCCCTACAAAGATCAATACGGCGTATTTATTTCTGGCTATGTACCGTTAAAAGACGCGCAGGGAAATTTTTATGGTGTGCTTGGTATGGACATTGATGTGAAAGATTATGAAGCTCGGCTTGCACCCATTCGCCGGGCGACGATACGCGCCTTAATCGCTGGTTTTTTTGTCGCGTTTTTAATGGGTTCAGCGGTTTGGTTCTTACGGAATTTTATCCTTATTTTAAATGAAAAACGTAAACGTTTATTTGCGCTTGCTTCGCAGAAAACCCGATGATGAACAACGCGAAGAGCAGTGCCGCGTTAATTATCACGGCGAATTTTTTACAGTCTATATCTGTTGGTATTAACGCAATTATTTTTACGACGGCATTATCAAGCTATGGCGCGTCGACTAGCCTAATTGGCGTTATTTTAGCTATTGAATACCTCAGTGTGTTTGCAATTAGTTTGAGTTTGCCAAGAATACTGAAGGTTTTTTCGCTTTCAGTTGGGCTTGAGCTTTCAACGCTATTTCGAATCCCAACATTAATTGCGCTGTGCTATGTAACTAAACCGGAGTTTTGGGCGCTTTGGGTATTCCTACATGGCGTGGGGAATTTTCTATTTGGAATTTTGCTTCAAACCTGGATCAATGGGCTCAGCTTTGAGCGTAATAAAGGTTTGGTCATGGGTTTGTTTGGCACCTCTATTTCACTTGGCCTTGCAATTGGGCCTTTGTTGGTTGCGTTAGTCAGTGCAAAACCGCAGTTAATTGCGCCGCTGATGCGCGCGGTTGAAGATTTCATTCAGGCGAAATTTTCATGGTCAATTCCTGCCGAGGTCAGCCTTACGACAAAGTTTGGATTACTGCTAAGCGCTATGATTACCACCATCGCGGCAATTCCGACGTTAATTGGTCGGTTTGCCGCACCCAGGCCTCAAGTTGTGCGAGATATTTCTGT
>JANNYO010000613.1:0-1825 GCA_031410115.1 Rhodanobacteraceae bacterium
TGAGCGCTATTGTGATCCGTACGATCCGAGCAAACCCGGCGGCATGTCGATGTCGGGCGGTAAAACCAAGATCGAAATGGACAGCCCGATGGCACCGTTTCGCGCTGACCTGTATCAATTTAGTCTGGAAACGACACCCGCGCTGACGCTGATTGCAACGCCGAAAATTCCGATTACGGGTCGAATCACGGCGCGCTATCAGATTGATCCAACGACGTTGATGCCCATCAGCATGAGCGCGCAGCCCAGCAAAATTGAGTCGCCACTAAAAACGATGACGCTGCTAGGAAAATTGACGCAACTAAATGGCTTTCCAGTGTTCTCGGAAATGAAAATTAATTTCGCCGGCCGCGCGATGCTGGTGTATTCCTTCGAAGGTGAAGTCAGCTCGAAATTCCGCTACGGCGTGGCGGCAGATTTCCCAAATTGCCCGTCAAAACCAGTTAAAAAATAGGAAACATTTATGCCCACAATAACCAAAGGTGGCTGCATTTGCGGCGCAATTCGCTACGAATGCACCGCAGAACCAAAACAATATCGCCCGGGCATGGATATTTTTACCGCAAGCGCGCAGCCATGGGTTTTTATGGATCCAGCCATTGGGAAATTCCCGGGAATGCCGCCGCAGTAGCGTTGCGGGCGGATTGATCTCATGTTCCTCAATGCGATTCAATTTGCGCTATTTTCCTGGTTAAAAATTGACTTAAGCCAGACTAGGTTTAGCCACCTCGACTTGGCTCAGATCGATCAACTGTTGCAGCTAACAGAGCAACTTTCGCGCTCAGCGGCACATTCAAATGTCGCGGCACTGGCCCCTCTGACCGACAGTGGCACGGCATTGCCGAACGTTGTAAACGCTGCAATTGCAGCGATTTTGCATCGCTCAGCCGGGCCTAAGATTGCCCATGTATTGCAAGTGCATCATGACGCGCACATCGCCGCCGGAATAGCCGCCGCTGCGATTGGCTGGCGCGATTATGAGCGGGCGTTGGTTTCAGTGGTTGGCGAACAAAAAGACGCCATCGTCGAAGATCTTGCGGTTCGCCTTGCATTACTGCGCGCGCGCGCCATCAGTGAAGGCGCACTCGCGTTATGTTTGTACACCGCAAATTTAAGCGATCAAGCGCCAAACGCTGATCACAACACCTCAAAGCTGTCCTGTTTGCTCGCACCGATCGTGCAGTTTTGGCCGGCAAAATATGCCCTAGCGACGACTGACTTCGCGACGCCTTTATCGATCAGCGTGCGCCCCGCACAGGATTTATTGGCCAGTATTTTTGCTGATGGCGGTGCTGTCCTGCTGCTGCTTTTGCAACGCATCGCCGCAACCGCACAGGCCGCAGCAAAGCAGCCGAAGCTGGCAAAATTTGCGCCAAACGCATTGGAATACGGCACCGAACTGGCCCAGGCCGCGCTTAAACTGGGCGCGCAATTTAACGCCGGGCAGCGGCAAACGGCTTTAGCAAACGCGAGCATTTTTTTAGACGCTTTAGCGTGGGTCGTGGTGTGCTGGCTCAGCCTAGATCAAGCAAACGCTGCAATCGGCACGGCAGAGTTTGATCGTCTCAATGCCAATTGCCGCTATCTAGATGGCTATGAATTAACCAAAGTGCGCGCCGCGATTGTGGTTTTGACGACGCCGGAGATGCTGAGTGGGGAATGCGGGTTTTGAAAAGCTATCGCCCCAACCGACAAAACCGCTACCGCATTCCACAACGCCCTGCGTGGCACCGACTACTCATCACTCTCAAGCGCAATCAAACGCCCAGCTGCCTCTATTCCCATTGCCAGCGACCAAGCAATCAGTGCCTCGAAATACGATGCT
>JANNYO010000614.1:0-1864 GCA_031410115.1 Rhodanobacteraceae bacterium
GCGCTTAGAGCTGCGGCAAAAAGGCGCGCGCGCCGCGCACGTGCCGCACCAATTGGTGATGACCGCGACGCCGATCCCACGCACCCTGGCGATGGTCGGCTACGCCGATTTGGATATTTCGGTGATCGATGAGCTGCCACCGGGGCGCAAGCCGATTCAAACGGTTGTCGTCAGCGTTGAGCGGCGGCTTGAGCTGGTCGAGCGCATTCGCGCCGCCTGCGCGCAGGGCCGTCAAGCGTATTGGGTATGCACGCTGATTGAAGAGTCGGATTTGCTAGAAGCGCAGGCTGCCCAGGCCGCAGCGGAGCTGTTAACCGCAGCCTTGCCGGAGCTGCGCATCGGCTTGGTACACGGGCGCTTGAAAGCGAAGGAAAAAGATGCGGTGATGCAGCAATTTTCCCGCGCCGAGCTGGATGTTTTGGTCGCCACGACTGTGATCGAAGTGGGTGTCGATGTGCCCAACGCCAGTTTGATGCTGATCGAAAACTCTGAGCGTTTAGGGCTATCCCAGCTGCACCAGCTGCGCGGGCGCGTCGGGCGGGGGTCTGCACAAAGCAGCTGCGTGTTGATCTATCAAGCGCCACTGTCACAAATGGCGAAAGCGCGCCTGGCGATTTTACGTACCAGCAACGACGGCTTCGTGATTGCCGAACGCGATCTGGAACTGCGCGGTGCGGGTGAACTATTAGGTACCAAACAAACTGGCGACGTGCGTTTTCGCATCGCCGATCTGGAACGCGACGCCGACTTGCTAGAAACCGTCGCCGCAATCACCGCTGATTTCGCCGAACGTTACCCAGTGCAGTCTGAAGCGCTGGTGCGGCGCTGGGTGGGTGCGGCGGAAAAATATGCGCAGGCTTGAGTTGCCAATGATTGCCCACTAGTCTTCGCCTCGATTCAATTAAACGACTCCACTTAAATGAGCGACATACTAAACACCATATTGGCGCGCAAGGCCGAAGAATTAACCTTGCTGAAGGCGCGCTCGAGCCTAGCCGAACAGCGCGCCAAGGCCGCGGACAGTCCGCCAACGCGCGGCTTCGAGCGGGCGTTACGCGCAAAACTTGCCAAGGGCGTCAGCGCCGTGATTGCCGAGGTCAAAAAGGCTAGCCCGAGCAAGGGCGTGCTGCGCACTGATTTTCAGCCTGCGCAAATCGCCGCAAGCTACCAAACCGGTGGTGCCGCATGTTTGTCGGTATTGACGGACGGTGATTTTTTTCAAGGCAGCGACCGCGACATGATCGCTGCGCGCGCCGCATGCACGCTGCCGGTGCTGCGCAAAGACTTCAATATTGACGCCTACCAAATCTATCAAGCGCGCGCATTGGGCGCGGATTGCGTGCTGCTGATCGCCTCGGCGCTCACCGATTCGCGCCTGATTGAGTACACCGAAATCGCGCGCGAAATTGGCCTTGATGCGCTAATCGAAGTGCATGACGCGGCGGAGCTTGCGCGCGCACTGGAAACCACGGGCAGACTGATTGGCGTCAATAATCGCAATTTACGCACCTTTGAAACGAACTTAGACACCTCCGTTTCACTCAAACAGGGCTTCCCTGATCAGCGGCTTTTCGTCACCGAATCGGGTGTGCACAGTGCCGCCGACGTCGCCAAGTTGCGCGCTGCTGGCATTCACGCATTTTTAGTGGGCGAGGCATTTATGCGTCAACCTGACCCCGGCACGGCGCTCACAGCGCTGTTTGGTGATTGCCGTTGAGTTTGGCTGAGCGTCAGACCTCAAACGCAAACGCAAGTGTCCAAACTCGCAGAATGAAAAGTCTTTCAATTGCCATTGCCGGGTGCGGCACCGCTGGTCTTGCAGCGGCTATTTATCTATCACGCGCCGGGCATCAAGTGCGCTTGT
>JANNYO010000615.1:0-4046 GCA_031410115.1 Rhodanobacteraceae bacterium
GCATCGTTCCAAGAAACCACACGCGTGCTAACCGAAGCCTCGGTACGTGGCGCGCGCGACACCCTGCGCGGCCTGAAAGAAAACGTCATCGTTGGGCGTTTGATTCCAGCGGGCACAGGGCTTGCGTTCCACGATGCAAGACGTTTGGCCGACACCGAACTCAGCTCATCGCAAATGGACACCATTGAGAAAGCCAAGGCAAACGCTGCCGAGTTTTCAATGATCAGCGCCGGCGGCGATGGCGATGGCGACGTGGAAGCCGCCGCCGAGTAGTATCGAGTCGCAAGTCGCAAGACCTTAAAGTCGCCTGCTAAACCCAGGCGGTTTTTTTGGTTTAAGTCGGGGTGAAATTGCATCGTGTAACCAAGCTCAATTTGGCAATTTCTGAAATCTATTGCAAGCGGCCATTGCGTTTCGTTTTTGCGCGTTTTCAGCGGTCGCACCAACGAAACACCTCGTGCACGGATCCGTTTTAATCGCAGCCGCGTGGCAATTCCACAGCGCACCCAAACTTTAACGCTACACTTGCACGCTTGCAGCCGACAAACGCGGCGGGAGCGCGTAAATCGATGGCCGCCTACGAATATCAAGCACAAGATAGCAACGGCAAAACCAGCCGGGGCGTGATCCAGGGAGATAGCCCTAAGTCAGTGCGTAGCCAGCTGCGCGAGCGCGGGTTGACGCCTTTGGAAGTGACGGAAGTTCGTGAAAAAGCGGCGTCAAGTGCTGCGAGCGGGGCGCATGTTCTGCCAAGCAAACTGTTTCAACGCGGCTTAAGCAGCGCACAGCTGGCGATTTTGACGCGCCAGTTTGCGGTGCTGATGAAGGCCGGTTTGCCGCTAGATGAAGTGCTGCAAACTTTGGCCGAACAAAGCGAGGAGGACTCAACGTTTATGTCCGCATCGAAAGATTCAGCGAAACGCATGCTGCTAGCGATTCGCGGGCGCATGTTAGAAGGCTCCACCTTAGCCGGTGCATTGGCGGAATTCCCGAAAACCTTTGATTCACTGTATTGCGCCAGCGTCGCCGCGGGCGAGCAATCCGGGCATTTGGACACCGTGCTCGAACGGCTGGCAGACTATTGCGAAAACAGTGCCGGTTTAGCGCAAAAACTAGTGCTTGCGCTGCTGTACCCTGCCCTGTTGGCGTTGGTAGCAACCGCAATCGTCACTGGGCTGTTGGGCGTTGTAGTGCCGAAAATTAGCCAAGTATTTGCCCAGTTTGATCGCCAATTACCGCTGATGACGCGCATCATGCTGGCGCTTTCTGAGCTAGTTTCGCGCTATGGCAGTTGGATACTGGCCGGCCTGATCGCGCTGGCAATTGCGTTTGCAATTGGCCTGCGCAACGTTGCGTTTCGCGCGCGCTGGCACGGGTTTTTGTTGCGCCTGCCACTGCTTGGCGGTTTGCTGCGTGGCGCGCAGGCAGCTCGATTTGCCCGCACCATGGCGATCTCAACCAGTGCGTCAGTGCCGGTGTTAGAAGCACTCAAACTCAGCACCCAAGTCGTTAGTTTGCTGCCAATGCGGACGGCGCTAAATGACGTCTACAAACAGGTGCGCGAAGGCACGACCTTAAGCAGCGCGCTGCGCGACACTGATCAATTTCCCAGGCTGCTGGTGCGCTTGACGGGCTCGGGCGAAAAAAGTGGCGCACTAGAACCGATGCTGGATCACGCCGCAGAACTAATTGAAAAACAGGTGCAAGCAAAGCTGGCAACTTTCGTCGCACTGCTAGAACCGGGGATGATTTTGTTTATGGGTGCGGTGGTGCTGGCGATTGTGATGGCAATTTTGCAGCCTATTTTTGAAATGAACACGCTGCTTGGCGGTACATGAGCACGCATGCCGAAATCACCAGCGCCCCGAACGCGATTCGTTTTGAAGGCGTCACGAAACGCTTTGCCTCGGGTTTTCAAGCGTTGACGGAACTGAGTTTTGAGATGAGTGCTGATGAGATGGTGTTCATCACCGGCCATTCTGGCGCCGGTAAAAGCACCCTGCTGCGCCTGATCGCAGCAATTGATCGGCCGACGCGCGGCACAGTCTATGCGCTCGGTCAACCGGTGAGCCGATTTTCCGCCTCGGCCGTTCCTAAGTTCCGGCGCGAATTAGGCCTGGTGTTTCAAGACCATCGCTTGCTGTTTGACCGCAGCGTGTATGAGAACGTAGCCCTTCCCTTGGTGGTGGCGGGGGTGGCGCACAAAGACATAGGCAAACGCGTACGCGCGGCGCTTGATCACGTCAATTTGGGCAGCAAGGAGCGCGCGTTGCCGATTACCTTGAGCGGCGGCGAACAGCAGCGCGTCGGCATTGCGCGCGCCGCGGTCGCCAAGCCGAAAATTATTTTAGCGGACGAGCCGACCGGTAATTTGGATCCAGAACTATCCGCAGAAATCATGCAACTGTTCGTTGAGTTCAATCGTGCGGGCACCACGGTGGTGGTGGCGAGTCACGACTTGCACCTGGTGCGCAAGCTAGAAAAGCGCGTGCTGGTGCTCGACCATGGCAAATTGATTGATGACTTTCGCCCCGCGTTGCATCGGGCGGATGCACCTTTCGCCGCGCAGGATGAAGACCATGACTGAGCTACATGCTGCGCCGGTGAAACAATCCGCGCTGCGGGCTTGGGCGCGCAGCCATGCCTACGGTTTGCTGTCGAGCCTGGGCCGCTTTGCCCGTCAACCCTTTAATCATCTGCTGACGCTGGGCGTTTTGGCGCTTGCCTTAGCTCTGCCTACGCTAGGGCATTTGAGTTTGAAAAATCTCAAGCACCTTTCTGGCGCGCTCAGCCAGCCCGGTGATGTCAGCCTGTTTTTACAATCCGACGTAAGTGCGTCGCGGGCGCAAAGCTTGCAAGATCAGGTCGCCGCAATGTCAGGCATTTCAGGGGTCAGTATGAAGACCCCAGAACAAGCGTTAGCCGAATTTCGCGAGTTAACCAGTTTCACTGATGCGCTGAATGTCTTGGAAGGCAATCCGTTGCCCTATGTTTTGGTAGTGACCATGGATGCCAGCACGCTGAAAAGCGAACGCGCAACGGCGCTGGTTGCTGAGCTACGCCAAATCAAGCAAGTCGAGATCGTGCAGTTTGATCAAGAATGGCTGTTGCGCCTCAAAGCACTGATGGCGCTCGCGGAAAAAGCGGTTTGGGTGTTTGGCGCACTGTTGGCGCTAACCGTGCTGCTAGTGATCGGCAACACCATTCGATTAGAAATCGCCGGGCGCAGTGACGAAATTCAGATCGTAAGGCTGGTGGGTGCCAGCAAAGCATTTGTGCGGCGGCCGTTTTTGTATTCCGGCTTTTGGTTTGGCGCGTTTGGCGCGGGCTTGAGTATCTTGCTCGTAACCCTTGCAATCGATCTACTCACGCCCAGTGTCGCGGCACTGGCACTGAGCTATGGCAGCGCTTTCCAACTTCAGGGTTTGAGCTGGATTGAGTTGCTCTGCGTGTTGGCGATTGGCACCGTTCTGGGTTGGCTGGGCGCGCTGATTGCCAGTACCTCGCATCTGTTGAAAACTGAAGCGGCGGACTAGATCACAGTCTCGCCGAACAGGCGACACGGCAGATAAGTCTCGCCGAACAGGCGATACGGCAGATAAGTCAAAACTCCCCTGAATCTACGTTCAGAACACACCGCTTGCGCTCGCCTCCCGTTCAAGCTTAAAGCGTTAACCTCCGCAAAACGCTCAGCTGCTTAGCCGCATGCCGAGCAAACGCCATACTAATCCTCAACCTCATGCCCGCCCGGCAAGGACGCCGTTATGATTGAAAAGCTGCGCAACATCGCCATTATCGCCCACGTTGACCATGGCAAAACCACGCTCGTGGACTGCTTGCTGAAGCAGTCTGGCACTTTCTCCCAGCGCTTTGCCACCACCGAACGCATGATGGATTCCAACGATCTTGAAAAAGAACGCGGCATCACGATTCTGGCGAAAAACACTGCCATTACCTGGGGCGATTTCCGCATCAATATCGTCGATACCCCAGGCCACGCCGATTTCGGCGGCGAAGTTGAGCGCGTACTTAGCATGGTCGATTCC
>JANNYO010000616.1:0-4425 GCA_031410115.1 Rhodanobacteraceae bacterium
CATAATCAGACTTATGGCCGCGGATGTAGCACATCGCGTTAATCGAGCTGGAGCCACCTAAAAGCTTGCCACGCGGCCAATACAGCTTGCGCCCGGCAAGTTCAGCCTCGGCTTGGGTGTCGTAGTTCCAACTCATACCGGGAAATTTACTCAGCTGCGCGATTCCTGCCGGCATGTGCACGAACGGATTCCAATCACTGCCGCCCGCCTCCAGCAACAAAACCGAAAATTGCCCCGATTCACTCAATCGATCCGCCAACACACAACCCGCTGACCCTGCCCCTACAATGATGTAATCAAACATCGGCGCCATCCATAATCAAATAAGCAATCATTTTGCTCGCCGCCTTTGTAGGGAAAGCGCTTAGAGCGATGGTTCTAATTGGTGGGTATTGATTGCCCCCACGTCACCACACGCCGATACTATTGTTTTGCACACCACGGCACTACAGTGCCTTTCCAACTTGGGAAGCCCTCAAAATGGTTCGCTTCAAATCACTTTTTTTCGCTTTGCTTTTATCCTTTCAGCTCGTGAGTTCGGCTTTTGCAGAAATCAACTGGCAAATGGAAGAGACTCTCGACACGCACGTTGGCTTGCCTATTGCCAGCGTCGCTATAGCGAGCGATGGTGCCCTGTGGCGCACGTATGCTGCCACCAAAACGACTTATATAGAAAGAATTGATCCACAATCGGGTGCGGTTACGGGCAATAGTCAACTAAATACAACCAACTACGAACTGAAAGCAGACACCTCGGATGGCAATATGTGGCTTTCAACAAGCGGTGGCGCCAGTTTAATTTCGCCATCGCTTGAAACCCTAGAGTCCCGCCGTGGATTCGCACTTCCGCTACCTGGTAGACGTTTTTATTTCAATAACGAAATATCAACGGTAGGAACTTTAAAAACACAACCAATTTCGTTTATCAATCCAAATGCTTACAGAAGTTATTTTAGTGGCGCCGGCTTGGGCCTCTGGCAAAGCTATTCTGATTCGACCGGAATTACGTTTGCGAAAATCGACTTAGCGACAGGGAATATTGGTCGAGCAATCAACATGCCCAATTGCAGTGGCGATGCCTTGGCATTAAGTGAAGTACGTGCAATTACAGGCAACTGTTTATTTGATCCAAGTAGCGGTATTGTTTTTCGGCATATTGCAGAAGGAAGTTTCTTTTTGGGCAATAAACAATACAGTAACAGTGGATATTTCGTAAGCAAAGACTCTCTGGCTCTTCATGTTTATTCTACGGGTGCCGGGGCAGAAATTTGGTCACTGCCAGACTCTGGACAACCGAGAGTGAAGGTAGTTGGCGATACATTGATTATCCAGACCAATTTGCACCTATTAGGTTTTGACATTGCAACTGGATACCAAAAATTTAACGTTCCAATGGAAGATGTAAGTGAAGAAACGTTTATCGCGTCGGAAAATTTTATTATGTTTAATCGCGGTGATCGAACAGATATTCATTCAGTACAAACCGGCTTGTTAATTCATTCAATCGCCGCAAATCCGTTGCGCCCAATCGCTAGTTCTATGCAAATCGCACACACCGACGATGCAGTTTATCTATCCAGTCTATTTGCCGAAAATTTATCGCGCAGTTTTATTCAAGTTACTAAACGCCGTTTGCTTGATGGCAGCATCGTCTGGCGGAAAACATTTCAGCACGATCTAACGACACCTGGCAGCTGCGTATGGGTACAATGTGGTGACATTAGTATTGCTGGAACCGCTTCGGATAGCGGTTTCGTGTTGACGGCCAATTTACGAAGTGGCGCAATTATCCATAGCTTGGTCGTCAGCCTCGCGCCCGACACGGGCCTGGTGCAATGGCGCAAGGATGCAGATTTCTCCGGTGGTGTTTCAGATGGCGCTTTGCTATATGGCTACAACCTCGGCAATGGTGCGGTTTTATTATCGCGAACCTCTTATGCCGATTCTGTTACCAGCAGGTCGATTGTTGATGCGGTCTCTGGGCAGTTACTCTGGGCACCAGTGGGTTCTATTTTGCCTCTCGTTCAAGAAGGCGATTTTCTTCTCACTGATGGTCGCACTGTTGAACGAGTTAATAATCGAAATGGACAAGTAAAATGGAGAAATGTAAATGCGGACATCGATCTGAACGATTTAATCTCGTTCACTGGCAATGAGATCACCTATCGGGCGCGTGACAACATCTGGAATCCAATTTCCCAGGCTCAGATCGTTATTAACCGGCTGGAGCTAGCCTCAGGAATTATTTCAACCCAAATCGTACTATTGCCCAGCGATTTCGTTCGAGCCACTGCGATTAACTATAATTTTAGTTTCTTCCAATCGCAAATGCATAACGAAACATCGCGTGCCGTACGGCTGAGCAAACCGGCACCTGCGCTACCTTCTTTTCTTATAATTTCAAACTCAGGTACAACTGGACTAATTGAATATGCTGGTCAGCGTATTTTGATCCGCCCAAGGGGCCTTGGTCGAGGCGACACTTTGTTTCGTGATGACGATCCTAGTTACGGCTTAGCGGGAAGTTTGTTGTATTGGATGGATGATATTAATGCCGACGGTATCCCATTAAACTTATGGCAATCATTGCCACCACAACGATATTTCGGGCCTGAAAAATTCGTAGCCGCTTATCAGGCGAAATCAACTTCTTCTCCCAGAATTTTCCTTGAACGCGATTTCAGCGGCACCAATACTCGTTATTTAATATCAAAAATATCGGCAATTGATGCCCCGCAGTCACGTGTCAGCTTAACGCTTTCTAAACGTTTCATTGGAACGACGCAGCTCGGTGAATACCGATATGTCTTGCGGGTAGAAAACACGGGTCGAAATCCAGTCATGGGCGCACAAGTGTTATCGGAGTTTGCGAATGTCAACAGTTTTAGCTGCACAGCGACAAATGGCAGCTGCAATCAAACATCCAGTCTCGGTGCGTTCAGTCTTCAACTCAACTTATTGCCGGGCGGTTTTGCAACATTAAATGTACTGGATTCTTCAACAAACACGAACTCAATCGGCATCATAGGGCCAATGGATACGGTCGAAACGGATAGAAGTGATAATTTAGTTGAGCTAGGATCGAATGCCTTAAATGTCGCGGAGTTTACTGATGGATTTGAGTAACGAAAACGCCTGAACAATTATATTTCCCACTCACACAAACGAATTTACGTACCTTAAAAAACCCGGAACCCACCATGCACCCACTACTTGCCGCCATTGCCATCAGCAGCTCCCTCACCACACCAACGCCGCCGCCGCCGCCGGCTGACTACCTAGCTTGGCAAACCCAGCGGGTGGAAAGTCTGACCGCTGAAAAGGGTTGGCTGACTTTGATTGGCCTGCACTGGTTAGAAGCGGGTAAATTTAGCATTGGCAGTGGCGCTGATCAGCAGGTGCGCTTGGCTGCTGGCCCAGAACGTTTGGGCACCATTGAACGCAAAGCCACGGGCGAGCTAATGTTTAGTGCCAATGCGCCATCAGCCACCGATAAAAATGTGCTGGTTGACGGCGTGCAAAAGACCTCGGCGGTGAACTTGCTGACCGACAAAGATGGCGCGAAGCCGACCGAAGTCAGCGTCGGCACGTTAAGCTTTTTTGCCATTGATCGCGGCGGCAAACTCGGGCTGCGGGTGAAAGATTCGGCGGCAAAAACCCGCACGGCGTTTTTAGGCTTGGACTATTTCGCCTATCAGCCAAGCCTAAACATCACCGCGCGCTATGAGGCGTATGCGACGCCGCGTGTTTTGGAAGTGGCGACCATCATTGGCACCGTGGAACCCACGCCCAACCCAGGGCGGGCGCTGTTTAGCTATGCCGGAAAAAAATACAGCTTTGAACTGCTAGAAGGCAGCGATGCCGCACACTACTTCACCGTGTTTGGTGACAAAACTAACGGCCATGAAAGCTACGGTATGGCGCGGTTTTTAGCTGGCGCGGTGGATGCAAAAAACAAAACAGTGACGTTGGATTTCAATACTGCCTACAACCCACCCTGTGCGTTCACGGAATTTGCCACCTGCCCCATGCCACCTGCGGGCAACCGCATTGCGGCAAAGGTGCTCGCCGGTGAAAAAGCGGTGCGCGGCGGGCGCAGGGAATAGCTGGATAGGGATTTAGCCCCGCGAGTGTGTCAAATACGGGACACGGTCTATGCCCGTCCAACTGCGGTCTAGGTTTAAACCCGGCCAATTATTCGCTCAAACAAAATACATCGCCACCCAACAGCACACCGCGCCCAGCCAAACCAGTGAACGCAGGCTGGCTTGATCAGCGATATAGAGCGCGCCGTAAACTAGGCGCAGCGCGATAAAAGCTACGGCAAGCTGATTAACGGTGTGGTTCGCACCATTGTGGCTCAGGTGCGCAATCACCACGGCGGCGGCAAACGGCGGAAACGCTTCGAAGGAGTTCAAATGCGCC
>JANNYO010000617.1:0-7879 GCA_031410115.1 Rhodanobacteraceae bacterium
GCGCAGCCCACCCATACGTCGCAAATCTTGTTCATGATGCAAAGCAATAATGACCGAGCCCGCGCCCAAGAACAGCAGCGCTTTGAAAAAAGCGTGCGTCATCAAGTGAAACATCGCCGCCGAATAGGCGCTGGCACCCAGCGCCACGGTCATGTAGCCCAACTGACTTAGTGTGGAATAGGCAACGACGCGCTTGATATCGTTTTGCACAATACCGATCAAGCCCATAAATAACGCGGTCGTGGCACCGGTGATCAAGATAAAGCTCAGCGCGGTATCGGACATTTCAAACAGCGGGCTCATGCGGCTGACCATAAAAATGCCCGCCGTCACCATCGTTGCCGCATGGATCAACGCCGAAATCGGTGTTGGCCCTTCCATCGAATCGGGCAGCCAGACGTGCAGCGGAACCTGCGCACTTTTGCCCATTGCACCAATGAATAGCAAAATGCAGGCAACCGTGGGCACTGACCAAAGCGCTGTGCCCCACAGATTGATCGTCTGCCCGCCCATGGTGCTGGCGGCGCTGGCGAAAATGGTGTGGTAATCGAGTGATCCGGTGTACATCAGCACAATCGCGATACCAAGCAGGAAGCCGAAATCGCCAACCCGATTGACCAAAAACGCCTTCATATTGGCAAACACCGCAGTTGGCTTTTTGTACCAAAAGCCAATCAACAAATACGACACCAAGCCCACCGCTTCCCAGCCGAAAAATAGCTGAAGCATGTTGTTCGCCATCACCAGCATCAGCATGGAAAAGGTAAACAGGCTGATGTAACTGAAAAAGCGCTGGTAGTTAGGATCCTCATCCATATAGCCAATGGTGTAGATATGCACCATCAGACTAACGAAGCTCACCACGACCATCATGGTAGCGGTCAAGCGATCCACCATAAAACCGATATGCGCGCTCAAACTGCCAATTTCAAACCAGGTGTAGACATTGGCGTAATAGTTTTCTGCGCCATCAAACGCCAGCAGCTTGAACACATACATTGACAGCACGGCGGAGATTGCGACGCCTAAAATCGTTGCGCTATGCGCGCCACGGCGGCCCAGCTGTTTGCCAAAAAAGCCCGCGAGGATTGCGCCAACCAGCGGTGCGAGCGCGATGGTGAGTAATAAATTTTGCGTAAGCATGCTTTTCCTTAGCCGCGCATGGTGTCGAGTTCTTCGACATTGATGGTGCGGCGGTTGCGAAACAGCACCACCAAAATAGCCAAGCCAATCGCGCTTTCAGCGGCGGCCACGGTCAGGATGAAAAACACAAACACTTGCCCGTCTAAAACGCCCAAATACTGCGAGAACGCGACGAAATTAATATTGACTGCCAGCAGCATCAGCTCAATACACATCAAGAGCACAATCACGTTTTTGCGGTTGATAAAAATGCCCGCAACGCTGGTGCAAAACAGTAGGGCTGCAACAATTAAGTAGTGCGATAGCGAAATCATGGCTGCACCTCAGTCGCCGCAACGGGCGTACTCGACGCTACCGAAACAATTTTCAAACGATTCGCCTTGGTCGCCAAAACTTGCTCGGCTGGATTTTGTATTTTCACGCCAGTGCGCTTGCGCAGGGTTAGCGCAATCGCTGCGATTGCAGCGACCAGAAGCACCACCGATGCGATTTCGAACGGGTAAGCGTAGTTGTTAAAAAGCAAACGCCCGACCGCTTTGGTGTTGCTGTCGTTCGCCGCCAGATGCGCCGGTGCGGCGAACTTATCAACGCCAAAATACTTCGCGCCCAAAATCGACAGCAGCTCAAAGGCCATAATGCCCGCCACCACCAACCCCATCGGCAAATAGCGCGCAAAGCCCTCATGCAGCGGGTCGGTTTTGACGTTGAGCATCATCACCACGAACAAAAACAGCACCATAACGGCGCCGACGTACACCACAATCAGCGCCATCGCTAAAAACTCCGCCTGCAGCAATACGAACAGGCCAGCCGCGCTAACGAACGTCAGCACTAAAAACAGCGCCGCGTGCACCGGGTTGCGCGCACTGATCACACCAATGCCGGCACTGACAGTGATGGTCGCGAACAAATAAAATAATGCGAGGGTAATGGTCATCGTCCGTTCCTAGCGATACGCCGCGTCAGCCGCGCGGGCTGCTGCGATGTCTTTTTCTAAGCGGTCACCCAAAGCTAAAAGCTTGGATTTAGTCAGGATGTTTTCGCCGCGATTTTCAAAATGATATTCGTGCACATCGGTTTCGACAATCGAATCCACCGGGCAAGACTCTTCGCAAAAGCCACAAAAAATGCACTTGAATAGATCAATCTCATAACGCGAGGTGCGGCGCGTGCCGTCTGCACGCGCTTCGGAGTCAATCGTAATGGCGAGCGCCGGGCACACCGCTTCGCACAGTTTGCAGGCAATGCAGCGCTCTTCGCCGTTTGGATAGCGGCGCAAAGCGTGCAGGCCGCGAAAGCGATTGGATTTCGGGAATTTTTCTTCCGGATAGCGCACGGTGTAGGCGTAGTTCGCGCCTTTGAAAAAATATTTCAGCGTAAGCCACAGGCCGGAAAGCAGCTCCAGCAGCAGCAGGCTTTTTAAGAAACGTAAAATGCGCA
The DNA here is from genome assembly GCA_031410115.1 of Rhodanobacteraceae bacterium. Taxonomy (GTDB): domain Bacteria; phylum Pseudomonadota; class Gammaproteobacteria; order Xanthomonadales; family SZUA-5; genus JANNYA01. The sequence continues at coordinate 2,584 of JANNYO010000617.1, forward strand.
CTAAATGCCCCGCTCAACAAAGTGATAGGTAAACAGCACCGCCGTCACCACAATCCAGACCAAGGTGATCGGGATCAATATTTTCCAGCCCAAGCGCATGATTTGATCAAAGCGAAAGCGCGGAAAGGTGGCGCGAATCCACAGATAGCCGAACAAAAACGCAATCGCTTTTGCCAGCAGCCAAAACACGCTGGCATGCCCGATCCAGCCCCAGCCTTCCGGAAACGGACTGAGCCAGCCGCCCAAAAACATGATCGATGCCAAAAACGACAGCAAAATCATATTGGCGTATTCGCCCAGGAAAAACAGCGCGAATGCCGAGCCCGAATACTCCACGTGAAAGCCCGCGACAATTTCGCTTTCGCCTTCGGCAACGTCGAACGGTGCGCGATTGGTTTCCGCCACGCCCGAGATGCAATACACCACAAACATCGGGAAAAGCGGCAGCCAAAACCACTCAAATAGGCCCGCATCACCTTTTTGCGCATTGACGATATCGGTCAAATTGAGGCTGGCTGAAGCGATCAGCACGCAAATGAGGGCGAAGCCCATGGCCAGCTCGTAGCTGACAATTTGCGCCGCAGAGCGCATCGCGCCCAACAGTGCGTACTTCGAATTCGACGCCCAGCCGGCGATGATCACGCCATAAACCGACAGCGACGTCATCGCCAGTAAATACAATAATCCCGCGTTGATATTGGCTACCGCACCGCTGCCACCGGCGGCAAACGGCACCACCGCCCACGCCGCCAACGAGGGGCCCAAGCACAGCAGTGGCGCGATGATAAACAGCACCTTGTCGGCACCCGCCGGCACGTGCAGTTCCTTGAAAATCATCTTGAACACATCGGCAAAAGGTTGCGCAATACCGTATGGCCCGATGCGATTCGGCCCCAAACGATCTTGCATAAAGCCAATCACTTTGCGCTCGGCAAGCGTCAGAAACGCCACCGACAGCGTCACGCAAATGGTCAAAATCAAAATTTGCGGCACCGGAAATAGCGTGTTCCATACCCACAGCAGCGGTTTAAAAAGCGGGCTGGTCAATAGTGCATCCATAGCGGGCCCTTAGCGCTTCAAAATCTGAACGACGGAGCCCGTCGGCGGCAAATCAAGCGTGGCATTTAAGCCGAGCGAAACAATAAAACCGCCCTTGGGCACAGATTTATCGATATCCACCGCCAGCGCCGCACTGCCTAAAACCACGGTCGCACCATGGCTAACGCCAATGCCCAGCGCGTCTTCTGGGTGCAGTTTGACCGAATCGGTCGCTGCAATCGGCGTGCCCTGCAGTGCCACAGCGCGCCGCACCACGGCATCGACGGTGTAAATACTGCCAAGTGCATTGAGCACGAGGCCACGCTCAATCGAGCGCGGCGCGATGTTTAATTTGGCGGCAATTGGCTGGGCATCGTTGCGTGCAAGTACCTCATCCACTTGGCTTTTTAGGGCGTCGTAATCATTGAAATCAAAACCACAGACCCCTAACTCCGCTCCTAGCACCCGTAGCACGCGCCAGGTCGCACGCACGTCGCCTGGCGTTTTTAAAGCCGCCGCTAACGACTGCACGATGCCTTCCGCGTTGACGTAAGTGCCCTCGCACTCTGGCGGCAGTGCCACCGGGAAAATCACGTGCGCAAGAGTTTCCAATGCGGGCGAGCTGAAATGCGCAAAGCTCACCACGCATTCGGCTTTCGCTAGGGATTCCAGCGCGTGATTGCCGAGCGCGAAGTCATTCATTTCCGCGCCACATAAAAGATAGGCTTTGCGCGGCTGTTCAATCATTTCCCGTGCATTGAGGCCATTCGTATCACTGGCGCTACCGCCTGCTAGTCGATGCGGCACCGCGCCCATACGCCAGCCAGCGGCGGCATTGCTGCCATCGGGCATTTCATCGAAACTAGCGCCGGTCGCCACAGCGACATACTTTGCACAGGCACGCAGCACCGCTGCCTGCGGATGCCGACTGGCGTGTTCGCCAAAAATCAAACGCGCGGGCTTACACGCGATCAGCGCATCGACCATGGTTTTTGCGGTATCACTTTGCAACGCCTGCGCCATCAATGGCGCGAGTGCATCTGGCGTGGGCAGTTGGGTGGCATCGAAGGCCGCTTTCGCCAGTGCCAGCGCATGGCCGACATGGCTTACCGCGTGCCCAATTAATTTTTGTTCCAACTCAAAATGGAAGTCAAAATCGGCCTGGTTGACGGCGAAAACTTTCGCGCCCTTGCGCCACGCTTTGCGCACTTTGTGGCCCAAAATCGGCGCGTCCATACGCGGGTTGCAGCCGAACAGCAGGATTGCGCGGGCGTTTTCAACTTCAGCCAACGGCGCGCCGAATGTTGGCGCCAGGGCGCGCGCGACATCATCGGAGAAGTCCAGCTGATGCAGGCGATGGTCGATATTGTTGCTGCCCAATCCGCGACTCAGGCGCGCTAGCAACAAATAATCTTCTGCACTCGCCATTGGCCCAACCAATGTGCCTAATTCCGCAGCGCCATGCTGACTGACAACGGCGTGCAGTGTTTCTTTGGCAAACGCAATCGCGCCAGCCCAATCGGTTGCCATCCAAGCGCCATTTTTCTTGATGCGCGGCGTTAAAATTCGATCGGGCGCGCTGAGCGCCTCGTGGCTGTAGCGGTCCCGATCAGAAAGCCAAGATTCGTTAATTGCCGAATTATCACGCGGCACCGCGCGCATCGCTTCGCCGCGTCTTGTGTGCAGGTATAAATTTGAGTGCAGGCTGTCGTGATAGCCAATGCTGGCGCGCGCGGTTAGCTCCCAAGGCCGGGCGCGAAAGCGGAACACTTTGTTGGTCAATGCGCCCACCGGGCAGACGTCAATGATGTTGCCTGACAGTTCGGTTTTGATCGCGCGCCCAATATAGGTGCCGATTTCTAGGGTTTCGCCGCGGCCCATGCCGCCCAATTCGGTGGTGCCAGCGATTTCATCCATGAACCGCACACAGCGCGTGCAGTGGATGCAACGCGTCATTTCGGTAGCGATGAGTGGGCCCAAATTTTCGTCGGCAACCACGCGCTTGTCTTCGGTAAAACGGCTGACACTGCGGCCATAGCCCATCGCGACATCTTGCAATTCGCATTCGCCGCCTTGATCACAAATCGGGCAATCGAGCGGGTGGTTAATCAGCAAAAATTCCATCACATTGCGCTGCGCCGACAAAGACCGCGCGGATTGCGTATGCACTTTCATGCCTTCCATTACCGGCGTGGCGCAGGCAGGCTGGGGCTTCGGCGCTTTTTCGACGTCAACTAAACACATGCGACAGTTCGCTGCGATCGACAATTTGTCGTGATAGCAAAAACGCGGGATTTTGACGCCCGCCTTATCAGCGGCGTGAATAATCATGCTGCCTTTCGGCACCTGCATGGCTTTGCCATCAATCTCAATATTGATGTGATCAACGGCGACTGTCGGAACTATTGCCGGAACTGAAGGCGCTATTGCGGCGGCTGCGGTCATTTTTTTCTCCTAAGCCGCGATGGCAAGTGGCGCTTTCGCGTGATCATCGACTATGGAGCGGCGGTTTTTAATGTAGTACTCAAATTCGTGCCAGAAATGTTTCATCATGCCATTGACCGGCCAAGCCGAGGCTTCACCAAAAGCGCAAATGGTGTGCCCCTCAATTTGTCCGGCGGCCTGTTTGAGTAAGTTCAGATCTTCCATCGTGCCCTTATGCGCGACGATGCGCTGCATCACGCGGTGCATCCAGCCCGTGCCTTCACGGCATGGCGTGCATTGACCACAGGATTCCGCGTGATAAAACTGGCAGATGCGTTCTAAGGTGCGCACCATGCAAGTCGTGTCGTCCATCACAATCACTGCACCCGAACCCAAACCGGAACCAGCTTTTTGCAGGGCGTCAAAATCCATCGTCATATCCATCATGATTGCTGCTGGCAACACCGGCATCGACGAGCCGCCCGGAATCACCGCTTTTAATGTGCGCCCAGGGCGCATGCCGCCGGCGAGTGCCAACATATCTTTGAACGGCGTGCCGAGCGGAATTTCATAATTACCAGGCTTGAGCACGTGACCGGAAACCGAGAAACATTTAGGCCCGCCGTTATTCGCTTTGCCGATATTTAAAAACCAATCCGCGCCGTTACGAATAATCGCTGGCACCGATGCGAAAGTTTCGGTGTTATTAATCGTCGTCGGCTTGCCATATAGTCCAAAGGTGGCGGGAAATGGTGGTTTAAAGCGTGGCTGGCCTTTCTTACCTTCTAATGATTCCATCAATGCAGTTTCTTCGCCGCAAATGTAAGCACCGGCGCCTAGCGTCGCAAATAAATCAAAACTAAAATCACTGCCCTGAATATTTTTACCGAGCCAATTATTTGAGTAAGCGTCTTTCAACGCCAGCTCAAAGTGCTCAAATGGTTCGCGTTCGAACTCGCCGCGCATGTAGTTGTAACCGGCAGTACAACCCATCGCGTAACCGCCAATAATCATACCCTCGATCACCGCGTGCGGGTTGTAGCGCAAGATATCTCGGTCATGGCAGGTGCCGGGCTCGGACTCGTCTGAATTACACAAAACATAGCGTGGCCCGGTAACTGGGCCGCGCGGCAGCATAAAGCTCCATTTAAGTCCAGTTGGGAAGCCAGCACCGCCGCGTCCACGCAGGCTTGACGCTTTCACCATGTCAACTACCTGTTCGCGCGTCCATTTTTCGCTCAGTATTTTGTGCAGCGCTTGATAGCTGCCGGCTTTCAGCGCGTTTTCATAGGTCCAGGGTTGATCGAAATGCAGCGTGGTGAAAACCACGCTGTGCGCACCAGGAATTAGGCCGAGGGGATTATAGTTTTGTGTGTTATCAGTCATGCAGTCGGGTTTTTAAAAAGGTTAAACAGCGTAGATTTTTTCTATTTTAGTGGTTAATGAAAAGCTAGTGGTTAATGAAAAGCGCGCCAATATCCAGTCGCACCTGTGGTGCCGCGCTTAAAACAATGGTGCCATGCTTCAGGCAGAGCGCAACTTCGTTCATGCGTTGAACTTCCACGGATAATTTCGCCGCGTCAACAATCCAAACTTCTGGAATCCCTGCTTCGAGATATCTTGGTGTTTTCACTTTGCGGTCATATCTTAAGGTGCTATCCGATACTTCAATAATGAGCAGCACTTCTGCGGGCGTCGGTAGCTCCCGAATGGGCGTGTCAGGTGATTGTCGTAAAATAGCGATGTCCGGATAAAGCTCAGTTTTCGCATTTAAACGCAGGCCGTTTTGCACGCTAACCGTGTGGCGATCCAATGTAACCCGCCCCATAAGATA
>JANNYO010000618.1:0-1490 GCA_031410115.1 Rhodanobacteraceae bacterium
ACCTCGGCAGCCAAGCCGCGGTTGGGCGCTTAGAAGTGCCCGTCAGCAGCGATTTGACGGGCGCGAGCTATACCTGCATTAGCGCCGCACTCGCCAGCTGTGGTGCAAGTGGTGCAAGCGGCACGGGCAGCATAGATCTGGAGCTGAGTTTGGCGCCGGGTGGTGTGGTGATTTATCGCCTGAATGCGACCGCGCCGAGCGCGCCAGAACGCGTGATCAATCAAGCTGCGCGCGTAACCACCAAGACGCCAACGACGGACACCGATGCGAGCAATAATGACGCGGCTGATCTGGATCCGATGGGGCTACTTGCGGATGGCTATGAAGATGCGAGTGTGAGTGAGTAAAACACTTAACAGGTACCCAGCGGCTGGCTGAGTTGGCAAGCATTAGCTATCCAACGCCGCCGCCGTTTCTCTAGCGATCTTGGCGAACGGCATAGAGATGCGTGTGTCCTTGGCAAGCAAGTCCCAAAACTGCCCTGCCAGCGCGTGCGCTTTGGTCTGAATCGCCTCGCTATTGCTGGCAGGAATCGTGAAGCTACGCGCCAGCACTTCGCCATTGGCAAGCGGCGCGAAAATCATGGGCAGCATGTCATAGCTGGGCGCCAGCGCCATTGGCAGAGTCGTACCAAACACCAAACTGGTGTTGCCAAAGTGCATATCGGTATTGCCAATCGCACGCCCGAAAAAGTATCGCAACCGCAGTGTTTCAGCGTCTGCATGGCTTAGCCACCCGGCCTGCTCTAAGCGCGACGCACACATCGCCCAATTGTCTAAGCCGCCAAAATAGGCGCTGTCGACTGCGCCAAGGCTGATCAAGCCGCGCCGCCCGGATGCGCCCACCCGATCAAAGCGCGGTGAGACTAAAAATCGTCGGTCGGCAACATCCACTGTATCGCTCGCGCCACCTAACAGGCGATCCGCGATGGCTTCTGCCGCCAATAAATCAGCCCAGCGTTGGCCCGCTATGATGCTCATTGGCGGCGAGAACTTCACCAGATTCGCGACCAGCTCACCCTGTGCGCCGCGCAGCCAGCAGCTGAACTTCGGCTGCTCGCCGGCGGCTGATGAACCCATGGTTTCACCGCTGAGCGCGCGCGTTGCAAGGTCGGGAAATGCCTCGACGGTCTGCGGCAGCCGCAGCAAATGTTGCGCCGCTTCTAAAGCCGCGTTGCCGATGACGATATCGCCGCTCAGATCGCTACCAAAGGCCAACAGCGCGTGCAGGCAAAGATCCGCGGACCAATTTCGCGGGTCGGCGTCACAGAGCAAGATTGGTGCTGCATAGCGTGCCAAGGCGCGCCCAAGAAAACCCTGCGGACGTAAATCCGACAAAAACCAGGGAAAATCCGGGAAAACGCCCTCTTGAAATTCGCCGCTCAGCCAATCGCAGTGCTGCGCGCATTGCAGCCAAAACGCGCCCTGATGCAGGGCGTGCAGCTCGCCGAGTTGCGAGGCTGCGCCCGATTCGGCGATGCGGAAAATCGG
>JANNYO010000619.1:0-4206 GCA_031410115.1 Rhodanobacteraceae bacterium
GCTTATCGCTAAGCGCTTGAACGAAGCACCTCTAAAGCAGCACTCGCGAAGGAAATACTTTTATGGGCAGTGTCAACACCAACGAATTTAAGAGCGGCGTCAAAATCTTGATTGATGGCGACCCCTACACCATTATAGAAAACGAGATGGTGAAGCCCGGTAAAGGTCAAGCTTTCAACCGCGTGCGTGTGAAAAATCTAAAAACTCAGCGCGTGGTGGAAAAAACCTGGAAAAGTGGCGACAGCGCGGAAACCGCTGACGTTGTTGACACCGATATGCAGTATTTGTACGCCGATGGCGAGTTCTATCACTTCATGCAGTTAGACGGCTTTGAGCAATTTCAAGCCGATAAAGCCGCTGTTTCCGAAGCCGCGCAATGGCTGAAAGAGCAGGATATGTGCATCGTGACGCTTTGGAACAACGTGCCGCTGATCGTGACGCCGCCGAATTTTGTCGAACTTAAAATTGTCGAAACCGACCCAGGCATTCGCGGCGATACCACCGCCGGTGGCAATAAACCGGCCAAGCTGGAAACCGGCGCGGTCGTAAAAGTGCCGCTATTCGTCAATCCGGGCGAGACCATTCGCTGCGATACACGTTCGGGTGAATATGTTTCGCGGGTAAAGGTCTAATCGTTACGATCATGCACAGGGGCGTGCGCGTGGTGCTGAAGCGCGAGGATGCGCCCAAGTTCTATTCGCGGCTTGCCAAGTTGAAGGTGCAAGAGCTTGAAATTGGGCCGCCGATTCGACCGGACGAATCGCCGGCCAAATGGCGCCCAATTGTTCCAGAGCTGAGCATCGCCTAATCAATAGCCAAAATTCACACTCATTCGTTCAAACTTTTGCCCATCACCAATCCAGTTGCACGGCTTTGCGTATCAACGAGCGGTAATTTCTCGCTAAAGCCTGCACTTGCGTAGTTTGCAATCGTGACGCTATCGCTGGCGTTAATCGTTAGCCACAGCTCGTCGCTACCGGCGCGTTTAGATTGCAATAGCGCCTGCTTTAACAGCTGACCACCCACGCCTAAGCCGGTGGCGGAAGGCAAAATGCTCAGTTTTTCGAGCTCTGTTGCGGGCAGTAGTTTTTGATAAGGCGCCGTGCGGTTGTGCACAAGTTTAGCGAACCCCAACATGCGTCCGGCGCTTTCGGCAAGCCAATATTCGACGTCGCGATCCGCCAATTCGCGGGCGATTTTCTCAACTGAAAAATCTTGTTTCAGGGTGGCTTCCCAGTCTGCTGGTGTGCTGCCTGCGGCTTGATTTGCGCCTGGATTTTCACTGGCGCAGCGCTGCGCGAATGCGATCAGCGTGGCTTGATCTTCAGGTGCGGCAATATGCAAATCAAGATTTGCGCGCAGCCGATCATTTGGAATCGGCGGCAGCGGGACGTTTGCGTTAGGCATATTTGCCGGCCTTGCGATCGTTGGAAACGCGCGCCAGAAGCCGCCGCTACCGAAGGCAATCCAGGCATAGCGCAGCCAGCGTAGTAGTGCGAATGCCAGCCACAGTGCCCAAGCCAACATCAGCGCTTTGTAGCACCAGCTTGGTAACGTCAGTGCGCCTGATGTTGGCAAAATGCCCGTGCTTTGGTCGCTAAACCAACGCAGGGATGACGCGCTCGAACCGTTGCCTACCACTTGCATATCCAGATGATCCAGTAGGCCGTTCATGGCCCCACCAATGATGCAAATCAACGCCGCCACGCTCAATGCTGCAAGTGAAATTTGCAGCAAACGATGTGGCCAATCGCGCAGAGCGCTACCGTGCTGCATGCGCCATTGCAGGGCCAAAAACCACACGGCAACCAGCATAAACGCCTGCCAGCCAAAGCCGGTCAAGCCCAAGCCCAGCAATGCCCATGCACCAAAGCCAAGTGCCGTACGACCAGATTTCGCCAGCCCGCCTGCAATTAATAGCACCACCAGCAGCGTCGCCCAATACAGCACGGCGGGGCCAAGAGTAGGTCCATATGCCCAGATCAACCAGCGCGAGCGAGGTAGTTCTAAATTCAGCCGAATGTTGGCGCTTGGTAGCTTGAGATCAATGCTCGGCAGGCTCAAATTCGGCTTCAGCGCAAGCGCTTCGCGAAAGTTAACTTCATAACGATTTTCACCTGGGTCTACCGGCAATTCCAAAACCCGATCACGCAAACGCAGGGTTAGTCCGCTGCCATTTTTGCTGACGCTCAGAAGCTCAGCGCTGGTTGGCAGTTGAATACTGTGGCGGCCACCTTGGGTTGCGGCGAGCGTAAAACTTAGGGTGCTGTCACGCGCGCGTTCGCCTGGGCGGGTGGTAAGTGTGGCTTCATCAATCCGAAACGCGGGTCCTGGCGCGGATTCCGGGCGGGTTAACTTGAGCGTCAGTATCTCCTCTGGCAACGGATCAAAGCGCAGCTGTAAGTCGTCGCGGCCGGTGCCGAGCGGCGTCAACGATAGCGGCACGCCGGCAAAATCCACGTGCCACACGGGTGAGGATTCGACCGTCCATACTTCCACGCGATCCGCCTGCAAAGGTGCGCTCAGTTTGATTTCGGGCAATAAGTCCAATGCAGCGCTGAACTGCGTTTCCGACTCATTCGCCTGCATCGGCACCAAGGCGACGCCATCCACCACCTGCACCGCTGCACCCAGCGGGCGCTCGCCTGGCAGCAGTGGCACGCGCACGGTTAAACCGCTTTCAATATTGGTCAAACGCTGCACCGTGGTTTCCACGCGCCATTCCAAATCAAAGCGCAACTGGCGCAGCACGCGCACATACGGCGGGAATTGCGCTGTGGTTTTGCCACCGGTTTCGCTGGCGGTGGCGCGCTGGCTGCGCACCAAATCTAGCGTGCCGGAGGTGAGCTTTTCATCGCGCACGCCGCCCGCTTCCCAGCCATTCAACTGCACCTGTACGCGGCTGGGCTGCAGCGGGAAATCCAGGGTAATTCGGTCTGCGCGCGCGCTACCCGACAGCGTAATAATGTGCATGCCCGGCTCTAACACCACTTCGGAGCTATTGTCGCTGCGGCGGGCAAATTCAGCGGCGCTGCCATCTACCGTCAGGCGAATGCCACTCAAGCTGCGCTCGCCGCTCGGCAAACTCAGCATGCTGCGCGCGCCGACATGTGCCATTACAGTCATGGAAAACGCATCGCCGCCCACTTGCACTTGGGCACTGCTGAGCGCCACGCAATTCGGCGCGCACTGCGGTGCCCGAGTCAAACGGGTTTTCAGTTCGGTTAGTAACTCGGCGCTCGGCGTCGCTTGGGCGTAAGCGCGCGGGGCAGCGACACCCAATAACAACGCGCCGATCAGCGTGGCTGCGAGGGCGACAGGCGCTGTTTGCGCGGCCGGTTTTTCCGCCGCCACCGCACCACGCTGCCAGCTTTGCCACCATGCCAATGGCTTGCCGACGTCAGACTTCGGCCCGGGCCGGGCGACACACCAAAGTGCAAATGCCAATAGCGCTAGCGCACCAAGGCGCATCAATGTCGTCAGCCAGGGTGGCATCAATACCAGGTGCAAAGATTGCTCCGGCGTAATCGGCCCGGCAATTTCGATGCGGTAATTTTGCCAATGCCAATTGGGCTCAGCGGCTCCGGCTTGGACTAGGCTGTTAGCGGCGTAGCGATTCATTTGTTTTCGGGAAACGCTGATGTTGTTTTGCTGCGCATAGCCCCACACTTTGCTTGGCTGAGCGCGGCGGCTGGCCACAACTTCATTTTGTACTTGGGAAACTTCCGCACTAGGTTCAGTCGCTGGCATATCCATTGCGGGTGGCGGTGGCGGCGGTGGCGCATTGACCGTCATATTTTTTTCGTAATCAATTTCATTGACTGACGCACTACTCATTATCGACGTCGCCGCTTGCCCGACACCAATCTCATCAAACTCCAATTGTGGGTGCAGCGCCAAACGCGCTTGTCGCTCGGCAAAGCTCAGGCTTTGCAGCGTCAAAACGGCAAACCCGACCATGCCGACGATGCGCAGTGCCAACTGCCAGCGCGGCGCTTTGACCTGGCGCACCAGCAGCGCCAATAGCAGTAAACCGAGCAGCCAAAACAGCGGTGCGCCATATTCAAACGCAGTAATCACGGCATACACCAACACCGCCGCACCCAGCTTCCAACCGCCTAAGCGCCAGCCCGCCAGCGCACACAGGGCTATCGAAAACGCACTGTAGACGTTCCAACGATCCAGCCAAGCGCTCGGTGCTTCGGT
>JANNYO010000620.1:0-1366 GCA_031410115.1 Rhodanobacteraceae bacterium
AAACAATCGCAACCGCCACGGCCGGCGTCGTGTTGACCAGCTCAATCAACCCGAGCTTTATTGGTCAAGCAACGACGCTGAGCGCGACGGTAACAGGTGTTGCACCGACTGGAACGGTCACATTCATTGCAGGCGCCACCAACCTAGGCAGCGCGGGCTTGAGCGGCACCGGCAACACCCGCACCGCGACGCTGACGTTAGCCAGCTTACCCGTTGGCAGCGCACTAATTGCCGCAGCCTACGCCGGCGATGCGTCGAATGCGCCGTCAATCAGCCCGACCATTACGCAAATTGTGCAGCCGGGCGTTACGAGCACCACACTCACCTTCGCGCCGAATCCAGCTGCGCCGGGCGTACCGGTGACGTTTACCGCGACGGTAACTGTCGCTGCCCCTGCGGTGGGCCCGGCAACCGGCACCGTGACTTTCCTTGACGGTGCCGCGGTCTTGGGCAGCGCACCGCTGGTTGCCGGTGTCGCGCAAATCACCGTTCCTACCCTGCCCGCTGGCGTGCGCTCGTTTGTCGCACGCTTTGAAGGCAGTGGCAGCTTTGGCGGCTCAAGTTCAGCACAAGTGGCCGGTGGCAGCGCAGTTGCGGTGCCCACTTTGAGTCATTTTGGTTTCCTACTTTTACTCAGTTTGGTGATTGGTTTTGGCTTAAGTGCCGTGCGCGTCGATGGAAAAATGAGCTAGCCATGGGGCCGCTGGCTGGGATCAAAGTTCTAGATCTCAGCCGCGTGCTGGCGGGGCCCTGGGCCAGGCAATGTTTGGCGGATTTTGGTGCCAAAGGGAAAACATGAGTCGACTGCCTGCCAATATCCAACTTGAGCACAAAAGCGAACCGGATATCGCCAATCGTTTTCCATTGCGTCTTACCAAACACTTTCGGCCTGCAGGCGCGCGACGAATTCGCTATGAAGCTAACATTACCGAGTTTGAAAGCAGCGTGCTAACGTTTTAAATGACCGGCTTGCCGACGACAAGTCCGCGCTATGGAAAGATTAGCTAACTGGCGGACCCTTAAGCTCGACGACATTGCCTTTTGGGTCTGTGAGGTTGATGAAGCCGCTACCGAATACGGATAGATCGTGCGCAGTCCCCGACCTTTCACTGTTTAACAAGCCCGTCCCGTATGCAAAATCTAAGGTGCACAGCGCCACAACGGTAAGCATATAGTCACGTTTAGTCACAGTGGCGATACAATTATGAAACAGTCTTCGCGATCCACCGCCCTTGAATTAGCGATACAGCGCTGCTACCCGCGCACCGTGCGGCTTATGGTTGTGCTCATCGGCGTGTTGCTGGTGGCCTATACGCAAGCCGCAACCCGCACTTGGCCCGACGTAGCGCCCTGCAACACCACACTA
>JANNYO010000621.1:0-2784 GCA_031410115.1 Rhodanobacteraceae bacterium
GCGGTTGCTCATGTGAGACTCATTTGCCGTGTCGCCTGTTCGGCGAGACTCATTTGCCGTGTCGCCTGTTCGGCGAGACTCATTTGCCGTGTCGCCAGTCATGGAGCGCGAAATTCTAATGCTTGGGCCGCTGCCCGAGCGCGGCGGTTTGCTCACGCCAACGTTATGTAAGGTGTTCTGGGGCGAGGTTGACGGCCGCAATGGTGCGCCCGTGGGTTCGGATGAAACGACAGAGAATGCCAAGACCACTGCGACTGAAACCCTACTGTCCCACGTGCAGCTCGACAGCGTCGAACTCATCGGCGTAGAGCGCCCAGCCAAAATCACCGTCGCGTTTGAGATTCAGATAAAGCTCATCGATCAAACTCGATAGCGTTTCTTCTGCGCCAGTACCCGCTAGTGATTGCTTCGCCCGGTCATCATGCTTGTTTGCAACTTGATGTGAGCCCTAGGCCTGACTTTCCTGCTGTTCATGCAAGGCGTCTTTTAGGGCACCATTGGGCCATGGAAATTCGTGCCGATGCCTTCACCCGCCATTTGAGCGGTAGCCTTAAATTCGCCTATTTGCTCTGTGGCGACGAGCCTTTGCTGATCTTGGAGGCGTCCGATCAACTGCGCGTTGCTGCCCGTGCGGCGGGGTTCATTGAGCGCCATGTGTTTGATGTCAATAGCACCCTCGATTGGGCGGATGTGCGCTATCAAGCACAGGCGATGGGTTTGTTTGCGTCTCAAAAACTCATTGAGCTGCGCTTGAGCAGCGGCAAGATCGATAGCGATGGCACGGAGCTAATCAGTGCTTGGTGCAAAGATCCGCCTGAGGGCATCATGCTGCTGGTGATTTGCCCGGAATGGAAAAAAGATTTGGAGCGCGCCGCCTGGGTGCGATCCCTAAACGATGCCGGTGCCCAGCTCATTTTTTGGCCGCTTAAGCGCGAAGAACTGCCCGCTTGGCTGGTACGCCGCGCTGCCAGTGCGGGCTTGAAACTTGAGCAGGATGCGGCGAATGACTTGGCTGATCGTGTCGAAGGTAATTTGTTAGCTGCCAAACAAGAATTAGACGGGCTGGTGCTGGTGGCGGCAGCAAAAGTGCAGGCGGGCATCGCGGCGGGCGCCGCGAATTATATTAGTGCCGCTGACATCGAAGAATTCGTCGCCGACGGCGCGCGATTTAATTCCGCCAGCGTTGCCGATGCAGCACTTTTAGGCGACGCCGAACGCGCGGTGCGGGTGCTGCGCGCACTGGCTGAAGAAGGCGAGGAAACCTTTATGATTCTGAGCACGCTGACCCGTCAAATTGAGCTGGTGTATGAGTTAGCCGGGGCAAAAGCAAGCGGCGGCATGGCCGCGGTGGCGCGCCTATATCCGGTGCGCGGCGTGTGGCCTGCGCGGCAAAAATTCTATGAGCGCGCGCTCAGCCGCGGTACTTTGGTCGACTGGCAGCGCCGCGTTGCCGAGAGCGCGATGGTCGATCAAACCGTCAAAGGCAGGCGCGCGGGCAATCCGTGGTTGGCACTGGAACGTCTGGTGCTGCGCATGGCGCTCAGTCCAGAAAAGGCAGCGCAATTTGCCGATTAAATGCCGTGCAAGCTGAATTTGAATTTGACGTCGCCATCGTCGGCGCCGGTTTTGCCGGTATTGCCTGCGCGGTGGCGCTGGTGCGCGCTAATCCGGAGATAAAAATTGCCTTGCTGGATCCGGCGGCCATACTGCCCGCTGGGATTGCGTTTGCCGGTGCAGGTGCTGAGCATCTGTTGAATGTGCGTGCCGATCAAATGTCGATGGACAGCGCGCGCCCGATGGCGTTTTGCGATTTTTTTGCCAAGCTGCTCGGCTTGGAACGAGACGCCGTTTGTGATCAATTTGCGCCCCGTGCGCTCTATTGTGGCTATGTTCGCAGCCAGTTGATCCAGGCCCAGGCCGTTGCATCTGCGGCCGGCGGTGGCGTCACCCACATCACGCTATTGGTAGACGAAATCTGCGAGCAACGGCAAGCTGGTTTGCTCGGGCAACAGCAAACTTATCTAGTATCCGGGCAGCAGCCGAAAAGCTTTGCGCTGACTGCGTGCCATGTGATTTTGGCGCTGGGTGCGGGGCGCTATAAAACCCAGATTGAGCATCCGCGCTGGCATGTCGGGCCATGGCGGTTGGCGCAGTTGCCGGCGCATACAACGAGCGATACGGCACTGATTATTGGCAGCGGTTTGACCGGCGTCGACAGCGCGCAAACGCTGCATCGTTTAGGTTGGCAGGGCGGCATAGAAATGCTGTCGCCACGCGCCCAGCTGCCAGCAGCAAATTTGTTGCGCGCGGTGGAAATTTGGCAGCTGGGGGCGCAATTTGTCGAACACAGCGCCACGCCGCGCCTATTTATCAAAAACCTGCGCGTTGAAATAGCGCGTGCCAAAGCGCGCGGCGTCGGCTGGCGTTCGGTGCTCAACGCGCTGCGCCCAATCACCACCCGTATTTTCGCCAGCTGGCAACCGGCGCAGCGCGCCTCGATACTGCGGCGCGCCGGCTCAATCTGGGGTACACACCGCCACCGCATGCCACCTGAGTCAAGTCAGCTGATGGCGAGTTTGCAAGCGAACAGAACACTCAAACGCAGCAGCGGTCAATTTTTACGCGTCAGCGCGATTTCAGGTGCGCAGTTGGATATTGAGATCGCGGCAAAAGCGGGAAACTATGCGCAAAAATACGCACTGATCATTGACGCACGCGGCCCAAGCTATCGCGTGCAAGACTGGCCACTGCTGACGGCAATGATTGCCGCTGACTTGATTCAAC
>JANNYO010000622.1:0-5609 GCA_031410115.1 Rhodanobacteraceae bacterium
CACTGTTAGCGGTGCCCATAGTGGATACCGTCAAGCGCGTGGATGTGCAGCTGCGGGTTTGCGAAACCTTGGATCGCAGCGTAATTTGGTGTGCGCAAACGCCGCAAGTTTTTCGCCTGGGGCCGCTCACTGAAGCTTTGACACGCCACCGAGGCGCAACCGATGAAGCGCAGGCGATGGAACTCGCCGGCTGGGTACCAAAATTGGTGGCTGGCAGCACGCGCAATCTCAAGATCACCGTCGCCGAAGATCTTGCCCTCGCCGCGTTTTATTTAGGCTTAAGCTAAATGCAGTCTGCCCGTCCACGCATCGGTGTCGGTTATGACATTCACGCACTTTGCCCAGGTAATTTCCTAACGTTGGCGGGTGTGCGCATTGCCCACAACCAGGGCATAGTGGCGCATTCGGACGGTGACGTTGCGATCCACGCGCTGTGCGACGCTTTGTTAGGTGCCTTAGCACTGGGCGATATCGGCAAATATTTCCCACCCAGTGATGAAAAATGGCGTGGCGCGGACAGCCGTGTTTTATTGCGCGAATGCGTGCGCTTAGTCGTGGAACGCGGCTATTGCGTGGGCAATGCGGACATCACCGTAATCGCCGAAGCGCCCAAATTAGCGCCGCACTTATCGCTGATGCGCGAACGGCTTGCGGCAGATTTGGCGCTCACGATCGAGGAGGTTAGCGTCAAAGCCACCACCAACGAAAAGCTCGACGCGATTGGTGCCTGCACCGGCATTGCCGCGCACGCGGTCGTGATGGTTTTTCCGCAATGAACACATCAGCAAAATCGGTCGTGTGTATTCCCGGGCCTTGGACTGACTACGACAGCTTCATCGCGGCAATTGGCGCAAACGGGCGCTATCTGTGCACGGGCGGACTGTTGATTGATTTGCAATCGAAAGCGGTGATCAATGTGCGCTTTGAGGCCAGCGATAAACGCATGCGCGATGCATTTGGTGCGCCGGGTTCAACGCTGTCGGCTAGCACGCTGAAAATGATCGAGCGGCACTGTTCTGTGCTGTATTTAATCTCGTTAGAACTCAATCTGACGGGCGCAAACGCACTGATGTGCGCCGCCGCTGCCGCACTCGACGTGGGTGGCTTGGCAGTAAAAGTTGAAACTGCCGGCTTGGTGCACGAAGCCGCGAGCTGGCAAGAATTTTGCAAAAATTTGGCTCAGTACAGCGCGCTGCAGGCATTCGTGGTTTACATCAGCGGCGCGAACACCTACTCCTGTGGCATGCACAACTTGGGCTTAAGCGATGCCGTGGTATCAACGACATCCGACGCCGCCGTTGAGCACATTGAGCTGCTGCGCATATTTTGCTGGTACCAAGTTGCTGAAGCACCAGAGATCCAAATCGGGCAAACTTTTGCGACGAAAGAATGCGGGCCGAACTATCGCATCACGCAAGATGCAAAAAATCGCTTTGCCCCGGATGACCCGTTCTACAACCCTTTTGGCACCTGGCGTCTAACTCAAATCGCCGTGTCGCCTTCCGGCGAGACTCAAATCGCCTAGCTGACAGATCGCAATAATTGGAGCAAAAAGTGGACAACTCCCTGATTCGATTCGTTTTACATGGCGGCGCTGGTGTCATCGACCGCGCCAGTTTGAGCGCTGAAAAAGAAGCGCTATTTCGCCGCGAAATGGCGCGCATCACGCATGCGGCGGTGGCAAAACTTCAGGCCGGCACAAGTGCCTTAGATGCGATTGAATTTGCCATCCGCGAGCTGGAAAATTTTCCGCTATTTAACGCCGGCCATGGCGCGGTGCTAAATGCGCAGGGCGAAGTTGAGCTAGACGCCTCGATTATGGACGGTCGAGATCGCAGCTGCGGCGCGGTTGCCGCCGCCAAAACGCCGAAAAACCCCATCACCTTGGCGCGCGCGGTGATGGAAAAAACCGAGCATGTGCTCATCGTTGGCAGCGGCTGTGATTTGTTGGCAAGCTCGTTAGGTATCGAACAAGCTGAATTAAGTTATTTCGTCACGCCCGAGCGCGCCGAGCAGCAGCGCTGGGCAGCGCAGCTGGGCAAAGTCACATTGGATCATGACAGCATTTTTAATCCCTCCGACGTAACATTGGTGGGCGGCAAAAAAGGCACGGTCGGCGCGGTCGCACGCGATGCCCTCGGCAATTTAGCCGCCGGCACCTCAACCGGCGGCATGACCAATAAAATGCCTGGGCGCACCGGCGACACGGCACTGATAGGCGCCGGCACGTGGGCTGACAATCAAACGCTGGGGGCGTCGGCCACCGGGCACGGCGAATACTTCATCCGCAACGCCGTGTGCTTTGATCTGCACGCGCAAATGCTTTACGGCGGTTTGTCCATCACCGATGCCAGCACCGCCACCTTTGCCCGAGTCGCCGCGATGGGTGGCACCGGCGGCGTGATTGCGATTGACGCGGGCGGTGTGGTGCACATGCCGTACAACTCGGAGGGCATGTATCGCGCTTGGTTTGATGGACATGCGGCGCATGTGGCGATTTATCGGGATTGAGCAAAACATGCCAAAAACGTTCAGCCGTAGTGACCTTAGATGGCGCGGTGCCCACGCGTCTCGCTGAACAGGCGGCATGGCAAGCGAGTCTTCTAACCTCGCAATCGTGGATGTTCGATGGCGGTTTTACAAGGTTATATGCCAGCGGATGGTGGTGCCCGGTACCTCGGAAAACCGCACCAACAAGGTGTCCGAAATATCGCGCTCCCTCAAAGCAAAAGACCACCACGTTGAGCCCGCTCGGCGGCGTTGTTGTCAATTTTTGTCCAGCAATCTTCCAGTTAGCGCGTGAGTGTCAGTCTGTGGCGCAAACTGCAAATAACAGCAAGCGCGGTTCGCCTATTTCAGTCTGGCGACGGATAAAACGCGTTGGCTAGCCGTGCAACTACAAGCCCATACAGCGGCATAGTGGATGTCGTGACGTGTGTAAAACGGGGCAAGTTCAAGATGAGTCCAATATGATTGATAGCGAATATCGGAAGCTGTTTGAAGCCAGTCCAATTCCGACCTGGTTGTGCGAACCAGAATCACTGAAAATTCTGCAAGCAAATTTTGCCGCGACGAAGAAATACGGCTATAGCGACGAGGAATTTTTAGCGAAGTGCCTAAGTGATTTGCACGCCGATGAAGATAAGGGCGAGCTACTGGACTTCCTAAATGACTGTTGCGCGGCGGGCGAAGCCCATTCGACGCGGGTCTGGCTGCATCGCTATCGCAATGGCACAGTGATTGATGTGCAAATTACCTGCGCCGATATTCAGCTGGGCACAAACCGAGTACGCATGGTGCTAGCGCAAGATGTCTCAGTGCGGTTGCGCGCAGAAACCGCGCTGCGCGCCAACGATTTAACCTTGCGCAACGCGCTGTATGACCTGGGCGAAGGACTTGTCGTGTTGGGTAGCAACGCGAAAATGTTGTTTGTAAACGCTGCAGCATGTCAAATTCTTGGGCTTCCGGAACCTCATTCGCTCGATCAAGTGACCGATTTAGGCTTGGATTTGCTCAACTCGACCTCAGGGCGGCTCGAAGGCACGGGTTATGAACGGATTGCGCTAAACGTTTTCGGCGCAACCCATCAAGTTGATGTACGTACCAATCTTAGCGCCGCCGGTAGCAAAACATCGCGCGTACTAATCCTGCACGACGTGACGCAACAACGCGAAAATGAGCAGCAATTGTTGCTGTTGCGCCGTGCGGTAGAGGCCGCCACCAACGGAATTTTGATCGCAAATGCGGTGGAAGCTAATCAGCCATTGCTGTACGTTAATCCCGCGTTCGAAACCATTACGGGCTATCGGGCGAGCGAAGTCATTGGCCATAACTGCCGGTTTTTGCAAAATCAAGATACGGATCAGGCAAATATTGCCGACTTGCGCAATGCGATTACGGTTGGCAAAAGCCAGGTAGCAACATTGCGCAACTATCGCAAAGACGGCAGCATGTTTTGGAATCAGCTGCGGATTTCGCCCGTGCGTGACGATTCGGGCGCGGTTACCCATTTCATCGGCATTCAAACCGATATCACCGAGCAAAAGCGCCTAGAAAGCGAACGCGAATTTCTTGCGACCCACGATTCAGTGACTGGCCTACCAAAATATGCGGGCTCCGAAGCGCATATTGACCTGCTACTACAACGTGCGCGCGTGGCGAATCAGCGTTTAGTACTGCTATATGTCGATCTCGACGGCTTTTACAGCATCAACGACAGCATGGGTTTTGCTGCCGGCGATGCGGCGCTAAAAATGACCGCCGAACGACTATGTAAGCTGGCAGGATCACAGGATGTGTTTCGTACATCCGCCGATGAATTTTTGGTGGTGCTCAGTGGCATTCCACACGATGCAAGCCTGATGCAGTTGGCCAGCCATTACTGTGAACGCATCGCCGATCCTTTGGTAATTTCGGCGTCGACGACGCTTTATTTAACCGCATCCGTAGGCGTTACCGCATTTCCAGAATTTGGCCAAACGGTCATTGAATTGACAAGGCAAGCGGAACTTGCCACCAATCGCGCTAAGCGCAGTGGTCGCAATGGTGCATTTGTGTTTAGTGACCAATTGCGCGCAGCGCTTGATGACCGTTTGTTGCTGGGGGTGCGCCTACGCCATGCGCTTGCACAGGGTGAATTCGTGCTGCACTATCAGCCACAAGTTAATGCGCAAGACGGCGCAATTTCTGGCCTTGAGGCACTGGTGCGATGGGATAGTCCAGAGTTTGGACTGCTACCACCGGGGCGATTTGTTCCCGTGGCAGAAGACAATGGCATGATTTTGCAGCTCGGTGCCTGGGTGTTGCGTACTGCGTGCCAGCAACTTCGTAGCTGGACCGACCAAGGTTTTAGCGGTTTTGTTGTTAGCGTCAATGTATCAGCGGCGCAGATTCAACGCCCCAGCTTTGTGCAGGATGTCCGCGCGATCATCCTCGAAACGGGCATCGTTGCATCAATGTTGGAATTAGAACTCACGGAAAGCGGGCTAATGGACAACGCTGAGCGTGCCGTCGCGCAAATGCGCGAATTAAAAAGCCTGGGCGTGCGCTTAGCCATTGATGACTTTGGCATGGGCTATTCAAGCCTGAGTTACCTGCAACGGTTTCCGCTCGACAAACTAAAAATTGATCAAGCCTTTGTTTCCAACATCGTGCAGGAAGGCAATGATGCTGTGCTGGTGAAGGCGATCATCGCCATGAGCCAGCATTTGGGCCTGCGCGTGGTCGCCGAAGGCGTCGAAACCGCTGCCCAGTACAGCTATCTACAGCGTAACCATTGCGATGAACTACAGGGCTATTTTATTGCCCGTCCGCTGCCCGCCAGTGAAATCCCAGAATTACTGAAAAAGCGCTTTTTGATTGCCCGTACGAACAATTCCGAAAGTACCGAGCGCACATTGTTGTTACTTGATGACGAAGACAATATTCGCCGCTCATTGACGCGACTGTTACGCCGCGATGGCTATCGCATCTTAGATGCCAGTAACGCGCGTGACGCCTTCGAATTACTGGCGACGAACCGTGTTCAAGTGATCTTGTCAGATCAGCGCATGCCGGGGATGAGCGGCACGGAATTTCTAAGCGAAGTCAAAGCGATGTATCCAGACACC
>JANNYO010000623.1:0-2789 GCA_031410115.1 Rhodanobacteraceae bacterium
TGATTCACCGCCCGCACGGCATTTTTCTGGTTACCGGCCCCACGGGCTCGGGCAAAACCACGACGCTGTACGCCAGTTTGCTGCGCTTAAATGATTCGACGCGCAATATTTTGACCGTTGAAGATCCTATCGAGTACTACATTGATGGTATCGGTCAAACCCAGGTCAACACCAAGGTGGATATGAGTTTCGCGCGCGGCCTGCGGGCGATTTTGCGGCAGGATCCGGACGTGGTGATGGTCGGGGAAATCCGCGATATTGAAACTGCGCAAATCGCAATCCAGGCCTCGTTGACCGGGCATTTGGTGCTCTCTACCCTACACACCAACTCCGCCGTGGGCGCAGTGACGCGGCTGCGCGATATGGGTGTGGAGCCATTTTTGTTAAGTTCCTCACTGCTGGGCGTGTTGGCGCAGCGCTTGGTGCGAGTGCTTGATCCGAACACGCGCGAAAGCTATCAGGCCGATGCGCGCGAGCTGAAACTATTTGGTCAGACGGAGGCAGTCTCGCCGGGAGGCGACACGGCAAAACAAGTCGAGCTTTACCGCCCGAATGCCGCGGCCGCCGCCAGACGTGGCGGTTACAAAGGCCGCACCGGCATTTACGAACTGGTTGGCGTCGACGAAACCATGCGCGGATTGATTCACAGCAGCGCCGCCGAAGCCGAGCTTGAGCGCCACGCGCGGCAGTTTTCGCCCAGCATTTTGAGCGACGGCTGGATGAAAATTGCGCGCGGCATCACCAGTGTTGATGAGGTCTTGAAAGTCACGCGGGAAGATTAGGCCACTTGGGTAAATTAGGCCACTTTGGTAAATTAGGAACCTAACGTGACTGCACGCGCATTCGCCCTCCTTGGCGACCAGGGCCCATTCGCAAAAACCGTCGACGGTTTCCGCACCCGCGTGGCACAGCAGGAAATGGCGCAAGCGATCGAGCACTGCATCGAAACCAAGGGCCAACTGATCGCAGAAGCCGGCACGGGCACGGGTAAAACCTATGCGTATTTGGTGCCTGCGTTGGCCTCGGGCAAGAAAACAATTATCTCAACCGGCACCAAAGCGCTGCAGGATCAGCTGTTTCATCGGGACTTGCCGCAGGTGCGCCGCACGCTCGGCCTAAATGACGTCAAACTAGCGCTGCTCAAGGGCCGCGCCAATTATGTTTGCCTACACCGTTTGGAACGCACGATTAAAGAAGGTGTAACCCAGCGCGAAATGTTGAACGAACTCAAGCGTGTGCGCGAATGGACGCCGAAGTCAAAATCCGGCGACCGCGCAGAAATTCCTGGGCTAGCCGAGGACGCCGCCATCTGGCCGCTGGTGACGTCAAATGCGGAAAATTGCCTCGGTGTCGAGTGCGCGTTTTGGGAGGACTGCTATGTCGTCAAAGCCCGCCGCCGTGCCCAAGCGGCGGATTTAGTTGTAGTCAATCACCACCTGTTATTTTCCGACATGGCGGTGCGCCGTGAAGGTTTTGGCGAGGTGCTGCCGGGCGCACAGGTATACGTTCTTGATGAAGCGCATCAAATCGCCGATTCCGCCACCAGCTTTTTCTCAACCACGATTGGCTACCGGCAAATTCTGGAACTCAGCCGCGATGCCACGACAGAAGCTGCGGTCGCCACCGGCGCATTAGCGTTCGTGCGTGAGCCCTCCATGCTGCTCGAGCGCACGCTGAAAGATTTTCGTCTGAGCCTAAATCCCTACGCTGCGAAAGCGCCGCTGATGCCGCTGTTAGCCGAGTTTGAAGTCGCCTTAGCGCTGACTGCGATGCATGATGCATTGAATGATTTGGCCGCAGTTTTAGCCACTCAAGCTGAGCGTAGCGATGGCTTGAAAAGCTGTGCAGCGCGCGCGGATGAATTGTCCACAAGGCTTAAATCCATCATCACCGACGTGCCGGACGAGGTGCGCTGGTATGAGCTTTTTGCCACCGGATTTGCCCTAAACGCCACGCCGCTTGACGTTGCCGGCCCACTAGGGGAGTTTCGCGTCAAAACCGGTGCCGCCTGGATTTACACCTCCGCCACCCTTGCCGTCGGCACAGATTTTCGCCATTTTCAGCATGAAATCGGTGCGTTTGAGGCGGAAACATTGCGCCTAGACAGCCCCTTTGATTACGCCACGCAGGCGCTTTTGTATCTGCCAAAACTGGGTATTGAACCGGCGCAAGAGGGCTACACGCAAGCGGTTTTGGACGCCGCAATTCCCGTGTTGAATGCCAGCGGCGGCCGCGCGTTTTTGCTGTTTACCAGCCACCGCGCGTTGAAAGAAGCAGCGGAATATTTAGCCTCACGCATCAAGTTTCCACTATTCGTGCAGGGCCTTGCACCGCGCGGCCAGCTGCTCAATGAGTTCCAAAAATCGGGTAACGGCGTGCTGCTGGGCGCGGCCAGTTTTTGGGAAGGTGTGGACGTGCCGGGTGACGCGCTGAGCGTGGTGATTATCGATAAACTGCCCTTTCGCCAGATTGGCGACCCGGTGCTAGAAGCAAAGCTGGCCGACATCCGAAACCGCGGCGGCAACCCGTTCGCGCACTATCAATTGCCGCAGGCGGTGCTGGCACTCAAGCAAGGTGTAGGCCGCCTAATTCGCACCGTCAGCGATCGCGGCGTACTCATGCTGTGCGACCCGCGTTTGAATACCAAAGCCTACGGTAGAACTTTTCTTCAGAGCCTGCCAACGATGCCATGTGCGGAACAGATTGCGGATGTGGAAGCGTTTTTTTCGCATGGTGGCTGATGGCTAGTGTTGGCAGCGCGTCAAGTGCATACAGCTTCGCAAACGCAC
>JANNYO010000624.1:0-3450 GCA_031410115.1 Rhodanobacteraceae bacterium
CATGGCGGCGCGGTCAAACATTACAAAATTTTCTCACTGTGCACATCAAGCGTTAACAGATCACCCGCAGCTGCAGCCAATTCCGTCGCGCGCCCGGCGGCCAATTCCAAAACATATTTGGCCGGCTTTTCGCTTGCGTAATTCGGGCATTGGCTCGGCTCCAGCGAACACGGCGGCACTGAAAGTGCGCTGCTGACCAGTTTTAAGTCGGCATCAAAATACAAAATATCCAACGAAATCTTGCAGTTATGCATCCAAAACGCGCGCTGCTGGGAATCGTCAAATATGAAAAGCATGCCCGAATCGCGCTCGAGTGATTCCCGAAACATCAACCCGCGCGCGCGCGTTGCATCGTTGCTTGCCAATTCCACAGCAAAGCGAACGCCCTTGAGTTCAACGAAATCCGCCGACTTGGGGCATCCCGCCAGCAAGGAAAGCAACGGCAAAATTGCGCCTATTTTGAGAACAAGATTCATAATCTTTGCACCGCTTTTTGTGGGCATTCCTGGGCGCGCGCTTTCGCTTGTGCAGCGCCCTCTAAATTCGCACGCGCCAAGCGCGCCTCGGCAATCGTAAGCCAATTACGCACGCACAGCGGGCCGGTTTGCGCGCTGGCGTCAAATGATTTTTGCGCCAAAACTTCCGCCATCGCATAGCCATTGGAGTTGAGCTGGGATTCGGCTTTGAATTGAATCACCACCGGATTAGTCGGCTCGATCAGCTCCGCCTCCAGCGTCATGGCGCGCGCCTGCGCATGCTGCCCAGCGGCGTCCGCCCGTTGGATTTTTTCCAATAAAATAGTGACGGCGGGGTTTTGCACTGGCTCAATCACCAGCACGTCACCCGCTTTCGCCGCCTGCTGGCGTATTTCAGCGACTAAATCACGCTTGGGTGCCACTACAACCGCTACCGGCTCGGGTTGCGCCTCAAATAAACTGCATGCCGCGAAACTTAGGCAGACAAAAAAGCTTGGGAACAGACATTTCATGGGGCTAACGCTGGCTGGTTTCGATGAAACCAGTTTAGCGAATATTCTGGCTCAGGCGCGCCTTGTGAGGCCGCCAGCTGCAGGTCTGATTTATGTAGTACGCGCATCATCAATCCAAGTGATGCTTAATTGATCTAAACTCTGGCCCTTTCCCGCTGCCCGCCATACCCGCCTATGAACTATCGTCACAGCTTCCACGCGGGTAATTTTGCTGACTGTTTTAAGCATGTGCTGTTACTAGAGCTGCTGCGCGCGCTGACTGAAAAAGCCACGCCGATGAGCTATTTTGAGACGCATGCGGGGCGTGGGCGCTATGCGCTAGATGTGTTTGAGGGCGACCAGCCGGAGTGGAAAAACGGTATCGGCAAGCTGATTGACATATCTGGGCTGCCGCCTGAGCTGCATCGCTATGTCGAGCGCGTTAAAAGCGTGAATTCGGGCGAATTTGGCGTCTATCCGGGCTCGCCTCTATTGGCAGCGGCGCGCCTGCGCGGCATGGACCGAATTGAGCTTTGCGAGCTTGAGCCCACGCAAGCAAGTGCGCTCACGGATTTGTTTGCGCCCGATGCGCGCGTGCGGGTGCACAGAGTGGACGGCTATCAGCGGTTGAAAGCCGCACTGCCACCGGAAATTAAGCGCGGGCTGGTGCTGATCGACCCACCGTTTGAGGATCGCGATGAGTTTTCGGCGATCAGCGATGCCTTGAATGGTGCATTGGCGCGTTGGGCAACGGGTGTTTACGCGGTTTGGTATCCCATTAAAATTGGTCGTGAGCTCGCGCCGTTTTATCGCGCACTGACGCGCATGACGGCGAAAAATATTTTGTTGGCAGAGATGTGTGTGCACCCAGATGTTTCAGATTTGCGGCTGAATGGCTGCGGTTTAGCGATTTTGAACGCGCCCTATAAGTTCGAGCAAACCGTCGAGCGCGCATTGAAACCGTTGCACCGTTTGCTGCGCGTTGAATCCCGCGCGCGCGCGGGCTGGCGTTGGATTAAGCCGCCGCAGTAGCGGTTATGCGATCGGCTACGCGCTAATTCTCAAAGCCGGAACGAAACGCCGCCCAACATTTTGCACTCTGCGCACCGCCCCCTGGCAGCACAAACGGTGTATCAGCGATAGCGCTAAAGAACCCGGTGGTTAGCGCATAACTGCCGTAGCCGACAAATGCGCCACTTTGCGCTTGCACCCAGCCATACAGTTTGCCGCTGGCGTTATCAAAATCAATCGGCCCATGCGAAATGCTGGACAGATAGCCGGTGTTGCCAATCAAGCTAACACTGCCGTTAATTCGATCAATTCGGTATAAGCGCCCACTGCCACTGGGGTTTGTGGTTTCCACCGCAAACAATCGCCCTTGGCAGTCTATTGAAATCGCTGAGGCTTTAAACGCGCCGCCCGCATTGATACCGGCCTGCAGCGTAAGCTCAGCGGTGCTCAAGTTTAAAAAATACAGCCGCGATTGCGCGTCAACCGCCGGGTTTCGTCCAATAACAAGCGCCTGCCCCGTCAGTGGATCAATCGACAGCGCTTGTGCAAATTCGCTTGCGCCCTGAAAACCGATTAAATTACCGATGACGGTTTGTGCTGCGTCTTGCGCATTGATTTGCACCAGTTGCGCCGGTGCGTTGCCGGAAATTCCATACAGCGCGCTGCCATCGGGGGTAAAATCCATCGTATTGGCAACTGCGGTATTGGCGCTTATTGCGACCACATCGGCGGCACTCCAAGCCAGCGCTGGGTGGCGATTCAAGCCGCGCTGCACGGTCGTGCCGCTGCTGGCGAAATTGTAGATAAATCCGCGCGCCGGTACAATATCGTTATTTCCCGTACTAATCACAATGCGATCCAAAAGCATGTCTTGATAGTTCGCATTGACGGCAGTGGTCGAGCGCATTTTGAACGCCAAGCGATGCAGGCCGGTGCCAAAATTCTGTAGTTCAGCTGCGGCAATCACGACAGTGCAAAAGTCGGTGCCAACACCATCACTGCCCACGCCAAACAAATTCGCGCAGTTGGGTGCGCCGCCGGAACTTGCAGCGCCGGAGCTGCGCAGATTGCGTTCTGGGCAAAACGAGCCGGTTCCAGGCAGGCATGCGGCACCGCCTAGAGTCTCGTTGAAAGGCGACACGGAAAAAAGAGTCTCGCCGAAAGGCGACACGGAGAAAAGAGTCTCGCCGAAAGGCGACACGGAGAAAAGAGTCTCGCCGAAAGGCGACACGGAGAAAAGAGTAGCGTCTGGCAAAACGCCATCCGGTATTTCATTCGCGATGGGCTTCGCCATATCTTGCGTGTCCGAACCGCCACCACTCTCGCGTACATCTAAACCACCCTGGCCCGGTGCGGCTTTGCGCAACACGAAAGTCACACTGCCGGAATTGCCGAACACAATGGGTGGCGTGATAATCCAGCGCCCTTCTGGGTTGCTCTGCGCATTTGCCCGTGCAACGCCGTTTGCACCG
>JANNYO010000625.1:0-19704 GCA_031410115.1 Rhodanobacteraceae bacterium
GATGCGCTAGCGACTGGCGCCCAAACAGCACGAAATGCAGCGCCGTAAGCACGGTCGAAACACTCATTGCATAGGCCACTAAACGCAAGCTTCCTAAGCGTTTAACCAGCTCGCCTGAAAGCACCAAATACAGCGCATATGAGCAAGCGGCAGCAAAACAAAGCGCACAGCCGACACCAAGTGCGCCGATGAAACTTAACTCAGCGCCACCGGATGTCGCAGTAGACCCAGCCGCTAGCAAACCCGCCCTCGCCGTGCTCCAAAACACGATCAAAATACCAAGGTAGCTCACTAGCAGAGCTTGAATTTGACTCTTACTGATCGCTTTTTTGAGTGCAATCCAACTGATGATGGCGACTAAAGTCGGCGTTAAAAATAGAATCAACCGCTCCAAAGCCGCTGGGATGTATTGCAAACCGGCAAAGTCTAGGAAGCTCGACAGGTAATAGCCTAAAAACCCCAGCAGTAAAACTAAAGCGACATCGCGCCGACTCAGGGTCTGCCCAATAATTCTGGCGCGCTGATGCTCAATCAGCGCAATGACGCCAAATAGCGGCCCAGCAAAAGCTAAGCGTAGGGTGATCACGGTGGTGGCATCAACGCCATAGCGATACATCAATTTCGCTAAAATCGCTTTTGCGCTAAACAGAATCGCGGCCAGTGCCGCCAGCACAAAGCCGGTGCGCTCAGAGAATTTGGGCATAAATAGCGGGGTAAGGATTCGATCTGCCACTCTAGCTCAGGCAAGCAATGCTTTTTCGCCGAGTAGGTTGCGAAAATGGTTGTCTTCGGTTTTTTTTTCTTCGAGCTGTGCATGACAACGTTAAATCAGCGGCTCACAGCAATTCGGCTATTCTTCGCCCTCTCATTGTTCGCGCAAGGATTTATCATGTCACGTCGCTGGTTTACTCATTCTCGGGTGGAAGGCAATGCCTCACGCCAAGCGCACGCTGATTTACCGACTGGAACTTTTGAGCGTGAGTTGGGCAAAGAGGGTTTTTTTGGCCCAGCCAGTTTTATGTATCACCCCCAGGCACCGACAGGCTGGTCAGCGATGGACGGCCCGCTCAAACCGCGCGCGTTCGATACCAATAGAATCACAAGCTTAGCGCCCAGCCCCTGGGATGCGACACTCATTTTGCACAACGCGCACGTGAAAATGCGCAGTTGGCGCTGCCCAGGTTCGATGACCGAGCTGGTGCGTAACTCAGATGGCGATGAGCTGATGTTTGTGCATAACGGTGAAGGTTCGTTATTTACCGATTACGGTCATTTGGCGATTACCGCCGGTGACTATGTGGTGATCCCGCGCGGCACGATTTGGCGTTTAGATGCCTTTAAGCCAATGGATTTAGTGCTGATTGAAGCGACTAACTCCAGCTATCAGCTGCCGGAAAAAGGGTTGGTTGGTGCGCATGCGATCTTCGATCCAGCGATGCTGGACGCGCCAAAAATTGACGCGACCTTCAAGCGCCAGCGCGCAGGAGAATGGAAAATAGTGGTCAAACGCCGTAATGCGCTAACCACGATCACCTATCCATTCAATCCCCTCGATGCGATTGGCTGGCACGGTGATTTATGCCCGCTGCGCATCAATGTGAAAGATATCCGGCCACTGATGAGCCATCGCTATCACTTGCCGCCGTCGGCACACACAACGTTTGTCGCGCATCGATTCGTGGTGTGCACATTTGTACCGCGCCCGTTTGAAACCGACCCAGGCGCGATCAAAGTGCCGTTTTTTCACAGCAACGACGACTACGATGAGGTGATTTTCTATCATCGGGGTGAATTTTTTAGCCGCGACAATATCCACCCAGGCATGATTACCTTTCACCCCTGTGGTTTTACCCACGGCCCACATCCGAAGGCGCTGAGCAAAATGCTGGTGCAACCCAAAGCTGCGACGGATGAGTACGCACTGATGATCGACACGCGCGATGCTTTGGAAGTCGGCGAAGGCGAGGTTGAAAAAATTGAATGGCCGGGCTATGTCGACAGCTGGAAAAACACATGAAATCTTTCTCTAGTTTGTTTGCCAAGGCAAATAACAAGGCAAATAAGCTGCCACCAGGCGCTGCGTTTCTAATTGGCGTGGGCTTGGTAACGCTGGCGCTCGCGCTGTTTGGTGGCTATTTGTTTTATCGCTCGCAACAGGTGTCGCTCAATACCGGCGCACTGATTTTGATTCCACTCGCAGGTGTTGTGGTGCTTTGGATTTTGACTCGCCGTGGCAACAAGTCTTAAGTGAGTGGAACTTTTGCAAAAGCCCTAGGTCTAGCGAATTCCTCGCTATTCATTCGGGCCGCCCATGCGCGCTTTTCAACCTTTAGCCTATGTTATCGCTGCTGCTTTAGTCGTTAATGCGTGGCACAGCGCCGCACATGCGGTCGCTGTCAACAGTCAAACATCTGCCGCGTCCGCCAGCGTCGGGTCGTTTGCCGTGTCGCCTGTTCGGCGAGATTCAGCCATTCGCGCCGCTGTGGCAGCGCTCAACGCCGAGCTAAAAATAACCAGCATAAAGGCATCTCCGATACACGGTATTAACGAAGTCATCATCGGTTCGGAAGTGCTGTACTTCAGCGATGACGGCAAGAACCTGATTCAAGGCACGATGTTTGAAGCCAGCACGAAGCGCAATTTGACCGATGTTGCACTTTCCGGCGTACGTTTGAGCGCGCTGAAAGGCGTTGTTGCGAAGGATATGATCGTTTTTCCGGCTAAAGGCGAACGTAAATATTCGGTTAAAATCGTGTCAGATATCGATTGCGGCGTGTGCCGCAAGCTGCATTCTGAAATCGCACAGTTTTCTCAAGCTGGTATCGAGGTGCAATATTTACTGATGCCGCGTTCCGGCCCGACCGGTGATTCTGCGCGTAAAGCGGTCGCGGTTTACTGCGCTGCGAACCCACAAAAAGCGCTTACCGATGCCAAAAACGGCACCGATCCGGGCAATGCCAGCTGCCCAAACCCGATCGCACGTAATATTGCACTGGCCAATATGCTCGGCATCCATGCCACGCCGACTTTGGTTTACAGCGATGGCGGCATAACCCCCGGCTATTTGCCAGCGCCAGAATTGCTTGCGGAATTAGGTCGTCGCGCCGCGTTGAACGCAAAAGCGCCGTTATGAAACACACTCGCCCTGCACTCAGTAGCACCGTACACTCCGCCCACAAAAAAACACCACCTGGAAAAATTATGCGCTTCCCCCTGTCAATTCTTGCCGCTTCACTGTTAGCCGCCACAACTTTCGCGCAAGCCGGTGAAGCCGAAGTGCGCGCCGCCATCAAAGCCCTCAATCCCAGCGCGGTGATTGATTCCGTCAAAGCCACCCCGGTGCAGGGGTGGATGGAAGCAACGCTTGGCGGTCAAATTGTTTATTTCAGTGATGACGGCAAATATTTGCTGCAGGGCGCGCTAGTAGAAACGGCAACCCGACGTAATTTGACCGAAGACGCGCAGTCGGTCGTGCGTGTGGCGGAACTCAATAAGATTCAAAAGAAAGACTTGATTATTTTTCCCGCGAAAGGCACCACCAAACACGTCGTCAAAGTATTTACCGATATCGACTGCGGTTACTGCCGCAAGCTGCATACAGAAATCAAGCAATACAGCGACGTAGGGATTGAAATTCAATATCTATGGTTTCCGCGCGCCGGGGTGCCGAGTGACTCTTCGCGTAAAGCGATCGCTGTGTTTTGTGCCAAAGATCAGCGCAAAGCGATGACCGACGCGAAAAATGGTACCGATCCCGGTAACGCCACATGCCCAAATCCAATTGAAGCGGATTACAACTTGGGCCAGCGCATGGGCGTTAACGGCACGCCAGCGTTGTTGTTGGCAGATGGTACGTTGATGCCTGGCTACATGCCCGCACCACAGCTGCTAGCTGAGTTGGATAAGCGTGCGTTAGAAGCAAAGAAAAAATAGCTGTATTGCCTAACAGTATTTTTCTCAACGAAACCCCGGCCTCGGTCGGGGTTTTTTCTGGCTTAAGATTCGACAAACTGGTTATGTTTTCAACCTTTGCACCAGCGAATTTCAACCCAGTACCACAACCTTGCCGCGCAACCGCCCGGCTTCGCAGACGTTCAACGCTTCAGTGCAGGCACTGAGCGGAAATTCCTTGGCAATTTTGACGCAGAGCGTTCCTGCACTAAGCTGATCCAACAGCGTTTGCAGCTGTGTGCCGTCTTCGCGCATAAACCAATAGCGATAGCGCACACCTGCCGCATTTGCGGCGCGGCGCGGCTTGCGGCTGAGCCACCAAAATATTGGCTTAAGCAGTGGTTTGCCAAATTCAGCCGCCACTTCAGGCGTGGGCACATCGCCAATGCTAACCACCACGCCGCCTGCTTTTGTGTGTGCAATTGAACGCAGCAAAGTAGCGCCGCCTTGGCTATCGAGTACGGCATCAAATGGCGCGCAAACTTGGCTAAAATCTTGCGATTTATAGTCGACGCATTGGTCAGCACCTAAGCCTATGAGCCACGCGTGTGCGTCTGTCGATGCGGTTGCCGTTACATGCGCGCCCAGATTTTTTGCCATCTGGATTGCCAAGTGCCCGACACCGCCACTGCCCGCGTGAATCAGCACGCGCTGACCCCTTTTTAGCTGCAAGACTTCGGTCAAACACTGCCAAGCGGTCAAACCCGCTAGCGCGACGGCGGCGGCATCGGCGAACGAAACGTTGCCGGGAATACGCGCCAATTGCTCCGTGTGTGCACAAACACTTTCCGCAAAAGCACCGATGCGGGTTTTGCGCAGGCGCGCGGCAACACGATCACCAATTTGATAGCCGTGCACATCGGCGCCGAGCGCGCTAATCACGCCTGCTGCATCGCTGCCCAAAATCAGCGGCATGTCATAGGGCAATAACGCTTTCACCAACCCAGCACGGGTTTTGAAATCGATCGGGTTGACGCTGGCAGCGTGCATGCGCAACACCACTTCATGTGCGCTGGGCGTAGGCTCAGGCCTTTGCCCAAGACGAATTTGCGCGGCGCTGCCGTAGCGGTCTATGTAGCAAGCCAGCATCGAATTTCCTGAGCAGTTTTGAATTTGCGCGAGCTTGACATGTGGCGACGGCGCACAGGCTAGAATTCCACAATGAACATCGAAACCGATCTGACTCTTTTTTCCGTGCCGCCTTCCGGCGAGGCTCATCTACCGTGTCCGCAAGCGGAGACTCTCGAAGTCAAACGCTTACGCTGGCAGTGTCGGCGCGGCATGCGCGAAATGGACATGCTGCTGGAGCGGTGGTTGGATCGCCACTACCACGATGCGAACCCACAAACCAAAGCCGCCTTTGCCGCGCTGCTGCTGACCGAAGACGATCTGCTGTGGGATTGGTTAATGGGCAAAGGCGCACCGCTGGAACCGGAGCGCGCTGCGCTTGTTGACGCGATTCGCGCCAGTTTTTCGCCATTGCCAACGCCGCTAAGCAACGCTGTTCCAGTTTGAAATCCGCATCACACCTCAAGATTATGCTGCTACCTTCGCGCATCCAGCGCTGGGTTAGTGGCTGCTGTGCGCTGCTGATCGGGCTTACATTCGCGGTTGTTACCGATGTTTTTTACCCGCTAAACGGCGCGCCCGGCGCAGGCATTACAGTTGCGGTGGCGCTGATGTTGATTAAATTTAGCGTTGCAGCAGGTGCATCAGCGCCGCCGATGATGTTGATATTTGCCGACACCAGCGCCGGCACTGGAGCCGACATTCGGACTATGTCTGGACAGCTGTGGATAGGCAGCTCTGTACCGCCGGTTGATTTGGTACTGCCGCAGTTACAAAGCATGCGCCGGTATTTAGGGCTGATTTGGCTGCGCAATTCTGCTGGCACGCACACGCTTATTTGGCCGGACAGCATTGGCGCAGACGCACATCGGCGCGTGCGCGTTTGGCTCGGTATCCACGCGCGGGTTTGAGTTTTGTCGCGGTGTTCCCCGCTACCCCCCCATAAACCCCAAATCGCGCACGCCAAAGGTGTCTAGGTTCGGGAAAATCGTGTTCATTGCCAGCGTGTCGGTCACGCCCATCCACTTTGCCAAGGTTGCAGCAATTTGATCAACCGCGGTGGTTGGAATGTATTGGCCGCGGCTAAAGCTCCAGTCGCGATCAACATCACTGTCACTATTGACGATCAATTTTGGATAGGTTCCGTATAATTTATTGCCCTGCACCGCGCCGCCCAGCAGCATCATATTGCCGCCCCAGGCGTGATCTGAGCCATTGCCGTTGCCAGTAAGCGTGCGGGCAAAATCGCTCATGGTGAAACTGGTGACTTCACTTTGCGCGCCGATTTCATTCATCGCCGTCCAGAACGAGCCGACCGCTTGATTGAGCTCGGTCAACAGCGCGCCGTGGCCTGTGGTGGCGACGGGTTGGCCGGCGACAAACATGCCGTCGTGCAAATCGAAGCTGCCGTAGTTGACAAAAAATACCTGCCGCTGCGCGCCTAAGCTGGTCTTGCCAATTTTGATCATGCGGGCGACGATTTTGAGCTGATCGGCAAGCGTATTGCCGGCCGGAAACACCGTTGAAATCGTGCCGCTAGCACCAGCGAGCAAGCCGGATAAGTCTTCGCCAATGCTTAAAGAGCGCCGCATGATCGCGGCGTATTCTTTCGAAAACGGCTGCGCGTAGGCATCGTCAAGTAAGTCGTTTAATAGCGTGCGGCGCTGGGTGCTGAAATTATTGTTGACGCCGGTGGTGTAGTTGTCGATCAAGTTCACGCCGTTGCTGGCGATTTGATACGGCGTAATCTGATCGCCCAACAAAAAGCGCGTCGAACCCGCCGCTGAGATCGCCGCCGACAGCCCGTTCGCCAACGGCGCAGGCGCCACTTGACTGGCGACGCGGCCACCCCAGCCAAAACGGCTTTGGGTGTCGGTGGTGCTTTGCCCAATCTGCCACTGCAAGGCTTGATCATTGTGGGAAAACAGCTGCGCCGGTTTTGCCGCACCGGCGTTGTATTGAGTTTTGCTAATCGGCGCAATCAGCGGCCCGGCGTTACAAACAAACGCGGCTTTTTGCTGGGTAAAAAGTGTTTGTAGGCCGCTGTGCACTTGGCTCAGCGCGCCATTGACGGCGGTGAAGTCAGTGCAGGCTGGATGCAGGCCAAAGGCGCTCGCTTGGTTGCTGGGATTGATCGGCAGGATTTCGCTGAAGGCGTGCGCTAAACCGGCGGTGTTGCTCGGGCCGTAGACGCCGCCGCGCGCGGTTTTGTAGCGGTCATAGTGTGATCCCGGCGCTTCGGAATCACGCGGCATTAGCCAGTTAAAAGAATCGTTCGCGCCATTGAGATAAATACAGACCAGGGCGCGGTAGCCGGTGCCGTTGATGGCGTTGCCTAAGGCCGAGGCTTGGCGCAAAAACGCCAGCTGCGGCAAGAGCGCGGCGCTGGAACCGGCGGCTAACGTGCCCGCCATTTTGCGCAGAAATGCGCGCCGATCATTGAGAGAAATTTTAGACATGAGCATGCTCCTGGTAGGTTTTAATCGGCTGCAAAAATGCGGCAGCCGGTCAGCGCTGAACGGCGAATTCGGGGGAAATAGTGATCAAATGGATCATGCTGAGCGCGCGCCGACGTTTGTCCGTACTCGCCATGGTGGTGTCCATGAAGTTAAGTAGCTTACTTTTCATCGTCGCACTCATTTGTCCAGACATCATGCGGGTATCTAACTCGTTCAATAAATTCGCGTTGCTGTCGGGCAAGCCATCAATGATGTCGGGTGCCAAATAGCCACCGTTGATTGGTGCAACAAACGGCGTGCTGGCTACCGCTGTGGTGCTGTAGCCGGCGAAAATACGCCGCCAGAGTTCATCGGATGCTGAGATCGAGGTGGACTCATCGAAAATTTGAAACTCGGGCGAATACAAATTCGCGGCGGCGATATCGCCGGCCTGTTGAAAGTCGGGCTCATAAAAATTAAACACGCTCGGCGCGCCAAAGGCTTTTTGCACGAATGCGCGTTCGGGTGCGGTGACGCCAAATTGCCCATTTGCCGCAGGCGTAATGCCAAAGGCGCGCCAAATTGCGGTCAGGCGCAGCAGCGGTTCGCGCAGTTTGCCGAAATTTGCGCTGGGCACCGCCGCACGCGCTTCGCTGTCCAGCAAAATGGCCTTCACCACCGCGCCTAAATTCCCGCGCGTGTTGCTGCCGTCGTTCTCAAAAATAGCAGCGACGCGATCAATGTAGCCAGCACTTGGATTGCTCGTCGTTAGGCGCTGAATCAACTGGCGCGATAAAAATGGCGCGACATTTGGGTGCAGGGAAAGCGTGTTGACCACGGTGTCGACTTGCTCGGTGCAGTAGTTCACGCATGCCAACTGGTCAGCCGGCGGTGTGGCGGAATAGCAGGCAACTGGGCTTGGATTGATGCTGACGCCCGAGATAATCAGCTTGGTGTTATTCGGCGCAGGCAATACCGCATAGTTATTCGCCGCCGTTTGAAAACGGCCGGTATCGCTGTAGCGCGGGTAGCACGACATGGGCCGATAGCTGTCCGGGTGATACAGCGCGGTCAGCGCATTGTTGCCACCGACAACAACGTTGTAACGCTGCGGATTGCTGAAAAAAGCGCTGGTGGAAAAATTGCAGGCAATGCCGGTGCAGCCGCAGTTGTGGTTGAGCGTGATCGCGCCAAACGTGGCCGGTGCATTACAGCTGTAGCCAAGGCCAGTGAAGGCTTTCGCGGTTTGACTGATGATGTCTTGGTTGTAGGTTGGTTGTGCCACGCCGCCTACCAGCACCGGGGAAAAATCGCGGTTGCGCTGCAATAAGCCGACCGAAAAAAGCTGCATAATTTCCCGCGAATAATTCTCATCCGGCGCCAAAAGCCCAGGTGTCGGCACTGCGCCCACCAGCGTCCAGTCGGTTTTTTGATTGCGTAAAGTAGTTAGGAACTGACCCATCATCGGGCTGTAGGTCACGTCTTTAAGCAGCGTGCGATAGCTGCCGAAGGCGTTGCGCAGCAAAATATCGTTGTATTCCGAAATCGCAATCGGCGCATTGTTGAGCGTGCCGACTTCCGACAGCACCAGAATTTGCGACAGCGCAAAAGCCACCCTCTGGCGCAGCTGATCGGGCGCTTTAATCGCGCTGGTGAACCAGCGTTCCTGGCGAAACCCCACATAAAAGCCCGCACCACGTGGATTAACGGCAACGTCGGCGGCAATCTGGCTTTCCAACATCGGGCGCTGCAAGGTTGGATCGACGTTGAGCTGGCGGTCCACCCAGGCGCTGTAGCCGATCGATTTCAACTCGCCTAACTCGGTTTGCGTCGGGCCAAAGGTGGCTTGGGTTAAAAAACGCGCGGCGGCGGTGTCATCGGCGGGGGTGTTGCTGTGGTTTTCAAAATCACCACCTAGGCCGCCAAACAGAATGTCGTTGGGCTCAGTCGGCAAATTCTGAACAAGCACGGTTCCCTGCATTTGCGGGTCGCTGGTAGACGCGTCACTTAGCCGCTGCTGTGCGCCAATGGCGGCGCTGATGAGCAAAGCGGCAATCGCGGCATAGGCTTTTCTAAGCTTCATAAAAGTGGCTCCAATGGAAACAGTGCGGTGTCGTTCATGTCCCAACGCACAGCCAAAGTATTGGTTGACAGTGAACCGCAAAACGATCTGATTTGTCCTGGCAAAAGCAAACCCACAAATTGCCATCCAGCGAGACTTATCTTCCGTGTCGCCTATCGGCGAGAATTATCTTCCGTGTCGCCTATCGGCGAGACTTGTCCACCGCATTTTCCCAGAGCCGCAGGGTGCCGTTTCGCGCGCACTCGGCTATACTCCTCAAACTGGTTGACCAGATTTTAGCTTGGAGTGGGCAATGGTGTCGGTCGGGGCATTTGAGGCAAAAACCAAATTTAGCGAGCTACTTGATCAAGTGCTTGCGGGCGAGAAAATTACGATCACCCGCCATGGCCATCCGGTAGCAAGTTTGGTGCCATTTCAAGCCGATGCGCGTCCTGCACAAATTGCGCAGGTGGTGCAAAGCATTCAGCAATTGCGCAAAAAAATTGGCACGACGGGCATTACCCAGCTGGACATTCAAGCCTGGAAAACGCAGGGCCGCAGCTAGATGAAAGCGACACGGCCGAACATGCAAATCCCAGACCAGCTGGTCATCGACTGCTCGATTGCCGCTGCCTGGCTGTTACCTGATCAGCAAAGCGAAACCGCGAACCGAGTGCTTGCCGCAGCGCCTACTTCGGTTTTTGTTGTTCCTTTGCTATTCAAGCTTGAGCTTGCCAATGTCATGTGCAGCGCGATGCGGCGTAAGCGCGTTGATGCATCGCTGTTGAGCCAACTTGCACGTGAAGTGCAGTGTTTACCGATCCGTTTTGAGCCGCTGGCTTTGAGCTTTGATGCGCTGCTGGCTGGTGCATTGCAATATGACTTAACGCCAGACGATTACATTTATCTGGAAATGGCGAAACGGCTCAATTTTTCCTTGGCAACACTGGATGCGAAATTAGCCAACGCGGCAAAAGCAGCTGGCGTTATCGTACTGACTGATTGAAACTTCCATTCTTATCTGCCGTGTCGCCCTACGGCGAGACTTATTTTGTTTTAAACAAACACCTTAGCCCAAACCGAAGGCGCATATATGTCTACAGCCCTGATCCAAAACGCGCAAAACAACGCAATCGCCAGCGGAATTCTAGACCCGGACTACACCCTGGATTCGAAGTACACGCGCTTTGACGGGCGCATTTATTTGTCTGGCATTCAAGCGCTGGTGCGCTTGCCCCTGATGCAGCGCCAGCGCGACAAAGCATCTGGGTTAAACACCGGAGGCTTTATCTCTGGCTATCGCGGCAGTCCACTGGGTGGATTAGATCTAGCGCTATGGAAAGCCCGCAAGTATTTAAAAAGCTCAGGTGTGGAATTTGCCCCCGGTTTGAACGAAGACTTGGCGGCAACTGCGGTTTGGGGCAGCCAGCAGCTGAATCTATTTCCCGGCGCAAAAGTCGACGGTGCTTTCGCCATGTGGTACGGCAAAGGCCCTGGTGTGGACCGCAGTGGCGATGTGTTCAAGCATGGCAACGCCGCAGGCACCAGCAAACATGGCGGTGTTTTGGTGTTGGCAGGCGACGATCATGCCTGTCGCAGTTCGACCTTACCGCACCAGTCCGAGCACGAATTTATTTCGGCAATGATGCCGATTTTGAATCCGGCTGGGGTGCAGGATATCTTGGACATGGGCATTTTAGGCTGGGCGCTGAGCCGCTACACTGGGCGCTGGGTTGGCTTTAAAACCATTGCCGAAACGGTGGAGTCATCCGCGTCGGTGCACGTCAACCCACATCAATTGGGTATCGTGATTCCGAGTGATTTTGAGATGCCGCAGGGTGGATTGAATATTCGCTGGCCGGATCCCCCGCTGAATCAAGAAATGCGGCTGCACCAGTACGCAATGCAGGCGGCGATGGCGTTTGCGCGCGTCAATCAGCTCGACAAAATTATTTTTGATTCGCCGAAAGCGCGCTTAGGCATTATCACCACCGGTAAAAGCTATTTGGATGTGCTCCAGGCGCTGGAATATCTCGGCATCGAAGAGGCCGAGTGCCGCGATATCGGCATTCGCGTCTATAAAGTTGGCATGACTTGGCCGCTTGAGCCAGAAGGTATTCGCAATTTTGCCAAGGGTTTAGAAGACATTATTGTCGTCGAAGAAAAGCGCTCCTTTATCGAAGCGCAGATGAAAGAGCATATGTACAACTGGGATCAGGGCATTCGCCCCAGCATCGTCGGTAAATATGACGAGCAGGGCGCGTGGGTGCTGCCTTCCATTGATGAGCTGACGCCGGCGCGGATTGCGCGCTTAATTGCGGCCCGGCTCGGGCGCTTCTTCACCTCAGATCGCATCAAAGAGCGCCTCGCGTTTTTGACCGCAAAAGAGAAAGAGCTGGCCCTGCCGCGCGCGAATTTCCCGCGTGCCGCGCACTTTTGCTCGGGCTGCCCACACAACACCTCAACCGTGGTGCCCGAAGGTTCGCGCGCCAGCGGCGGCATTGGTTGCCACTATATGGTGACCTGGATGGATCGCAAAACCGATACCTTCACGCAAATGGGCGGCGAAGGCGTGCCCTGGATTGGGCAGTCGCCATTCACCGAAACCAAGCACATATTCCAAAATTTGGGCGATGGCACCTACTTCCATTCCGGCTCGTTGGCGATTCGCGCCTGCGTCTCGGCCAAGGTCAACATCACCTTTAAGATTCTTTATAACGACGCGGTCGCGATGACCGGTGGCCAGCCGGTGGATGGCACGCTGTCTGTGCAAGACATGGCGCGCCAAGTCGCGGCGGAAGGCGTCAAGCAAATCGTGCTGGTGTCGGATGACCCGGATAAGTGGGAAAACGTTGAGGGGTTCCCCAGCGGCGTCACGCTAGAACACCGCGACGATTTAGATCAAGTGCAGCGCAACTTGCGCGAAAAATCCGGCGTCACCGTGATTATTTATGAGCAAACCTGCGCCGCCGAAAAGCGCCGCCGCCGTAAACGCAAGCTCGCGGTCGATCCACCCAAGCGCATTATGATCAATCAAGCCGTCTGCGAAGGCTGCGGCGATTGCGGCACGGCCAGCAACTGCGTTTCCCTTTTGCCAGTGGAAACCGAAGTCGGGCGCAAACGTGCGATTGATCAGAGTTCTTGCAACAAAGACTATTCCTGCGTCAAAGGCTTCTGCCCAAGTTTCGTCACGATCTACGATGGCGGTTTGAAGAAACGTCGCGGCTCCGGCGCTGACCCCGGTTTTGCCAGCTTGGTCTACCCAACATTCCACACCGATTTGAACCATCCGTGGAATATTTTGATTACCGGCGTTGGTGGTACGGGCGTGGTAACCATCGGTGCACTGATTGGTATGGCGGCGCACTTGGAAGGCAAAGGCACGACCGTGTTGGATCAAACTGGCCTTGCGCAAAAAGGCGGGGCGGTAACCTGCCACGTGCGGATCGCCAAAACGCCACAGGATATTCACGCCGTGCGCATTGCTGCGGGCGAAGCCGATCTGGTGATCGGTTGCGATGTGGTGGTGGTCAATGACTATTGGGCGCTGAGCAAAATTCGCGAAGATCGCACCTTCGCGGTGATCAATTCCTACGAATTCATGCCCGGCACGTTTACCCGCAACCCCGACATGCAATTTCCGCTGACGCAAATGTTGGACTCGATTGGCTTGGCGCTCGGGCACAAGAATCTAGACGTGCTCAACGCCACTGAAATCGCCACCGCACTGCTGGGTGATTCGATTGCGACCAACTTATTTGTGCTCGGCTACGCCTGGCAAAAAGGCTTCGTACCGCTGAGTCTGGATTCCTTGATGCGCGCGATCGAGTTAAACGATGCCGCCATTGCGATGAATAAACTGGCCTTCAATTGGGGCCGCATGGGTGCGACCAATATGCAGGTGGTGCTGAAAGCCAGCGGCTTGTTGGTAGACACCGTGCGCCCAATCAACGCCAGTGCCTTTGATTCCGCCACCGCACTCATGTTCGCGAAAGCGCCGGTGACTAAAACGGTTGATGATTTGATCGCGCACCGCGAAAAGCTGCTGACCGAATATCAGGATGCCAACTACGCCCGAAATTATCGCGAATTCGTCGATCAGGTGCGCGCCGCTGAAAGCAAAGCCACGCCCGGAAAAACCGATTTAACCGCCGCTGTGGCGCGCTATTTCGCCAAAGTCATGGCCTATAAAGACGAATACGAAGTCGCCCGGCTGTACACCTCGGGCGATTTCGAGAAACAAGTTAATGAGACTTTCGAGGGTGATTTCACCATGAAATTCAATCTGGCACCGCCACTGATCTCGAAAAAAGATCCAGTGACCGGGCATTTGAAGAAGCAAGAATTTGGCGCCTGGACCCTCAAAGCCTTCAAGCAGCTGGTGAAACTCAAACACTTGCGCGGCGGCAGCTTGGATGTATTCGGTAAAACCGCAGAACGCAAAATGGAGCGCCAACTAATCGTTGACTACAAAAACTGCATCGAAGGTTTATTGGGCCGCTTAAACACGGGCAACCACGCATTAGCCGTGGAAATTGCCAAAATTCCCGAGCTGATTCGCGGCTATGGTCACGTCAAAGAAGCGCATTACGCCAGCGCCAAAGTACGCTGGGATCAGCTGATGGTGGAGTGGCAAAAACCAACTGCGGTGAAGGCGGTGGCGTAGTTTTATGGCGCATGGGCAGCTTGAACGGATCAAAATCGAAGGTTTTCGATCCATTCGAGCGCTTGATTTACAACTTGGCCCGATCAATATTTTGATTGGGGCCAATGGCTCGGGGAAGTCGAATTTTTTGAGTTTTTTTGATTTTTATCAGGAGCTTAGCGACAAAAATCTTGTGTTTTATGTGCGCCAGCAAGGTGGTGCAAGCAAGATTTTGCACTTTGGTGCGAAGACTACTAAACGATTACGTTTTGAGCTTAAGGTCGTCGCTGGTGATCAACAATTCTTCAGCCTGATACCGAACGTTACCGACGAATTTATTGTTGACCACATCAACAGTTTTGGGCTTGGCACATACCGCGGTGAGGATGATCCCGGATTCTTTAGCAGTAAAAAAAATACTTGGGTTCGCTATCACTTCCACGACACCAGTGAATCCGCAAGAATTAAGCAAGCTGCGCGCATCGATCAGACACAAATGTTGATGCGCGATGGTGAAAACCTAGCACCATTTCTGCACCATATTCGCAGCACATCAATTGCGCATTACCAACGCATCGTCGCCACCATCCAGCGCGTCGCGCCGTTCTTTTTGGACTTCGTGCTGGAACCCGAAGGCAAAGACGGCAAATTCATGCGCTTACGCTGGCGTCATCGCGCTAGTGAAACGATTTTTGACGCCAGCGATTTCTCCGATGGCACGCTTCGTTTTATCTGCTTAGTGACGCTTTTTTTACAGCCCGAAATGCCGACACTGATCTTGCTGGACGAACCCGAGCTAGGCTTACATCCATTTGCGCTGGCAATTTTGGCGGGCCTAATTCGCAGCGTTTCGGACACCACGCAAGTGATTGCGTCGACGCAGTCGGTAACGTTTGCGAACCAGTTCGCCGCCGAAGACATTATCGTGGTGGATCAGATCGACAATGCCAGCGAATTCAGTCGCCTTGATCTTGAGCGTTTAAAAGATTGGCTCAGTGAGTATGGTGTTGGCGAGCTGTGGGAGAAAAATTTGCTGGGCGGAACGCCCTAGTGCGGCGTATCGCGGTGCTTTGCGAAGGTCAAACCGAGCGCGAGTTTCTCAGCAAAGAATTGGCACCAATTTTTGTTACGCAGAATCTTGAGGTTAAACCAATCATATTGGTAACAAAACGCAAAGCAGAAGGTGGCGCCTTCGCTGGCGGTGGTGTAAGCCTAGATCGCATCTGCGCACAGTTGCCAGCACTTTTGGGTTCATTCGATAGGGTGACAACATTTTTCGATCTGTATGGTTTTAAGGATCGAAAAACCGGCGAGTCCTGCGCACAGCTGGAACAGCGGATCGTGTTGCGTATGGGGGATCCAGGTCGATTTAAGCCCTACATTCAGCAGTACGAATTTGAAGCTCTAGTTTTTGCCGTACCGCAAGCGGGAAGACTGTTTGGCTGCGATGCGCTCTCTACAAAAATTAGTGCCGTTCTATCAGGCCGTAACGGCAACGCAGAACTCATAAATGACAGCGCCCGCACCACGCCAAGCGCGCGTCTCAAAGAATTATTTGCTGAGTTGAAACTTGGGCGTTACGACAAAGTCGCCTTTGGCACGCTTCTTTTAAAAGGTAATCTGACTGCCGTGCGCCAAGCCTGCCCGCGTTTTGACGACTGGGTGACGTGGCTGGAGTCCCTAACTGAGATCACTGAGTAGTTAGCAGATACAGATTTACTAGCAGCATCGCTGGCCTTAGCGCTTGGCTGGATCTAGGTCCAAAGTTCACCAATTCGCTCACCGAGCTTGCGCGCGCGCCCAGCGCATGATCGGTGCTTCAAACCAACGATAGCTAATTCCAGCCAAAACCAACGTGACGCCCAGCGTTGTGAGAAACAAAAAACCACTGGCCAATGGCGTGCGCTTTAGCATCAGCAATACTGGCAAATGCCACAAATAAATACCGTAACTCCAAGACCCTAAGCACACGCTTAGCCATCGCCAAAAGCCTATCCTTGCAGTGGGTGGCGATTGACGCTCGCGATCAAATCGAACCGCCGCCCACACCACCAACGCAAATGCCAGCGCAATTGCAGAACGGTAAAATGTCGGGAACGGCCACGCATCCCAATAGTGATGATCAAAAACTTCTAACAACGTGACGAGTGCAATGCTAGTCAACAAGCCGCTGATCAATAGCCATGCGGTGCGCCTTCGATCTGCGGCATTAAAATTGGCTGCAGCGCGCAACTGATCATGCTTTGCAATCAAAACGCCCAGGAAAAATCCTTCCCAAAGCCCAGGAAGCTGAGATATCCAATGCAAACAGGTGGGTGTCTCTGGGCCTGTTTGCTGATAGACATTAAACCGG
Organism: Rhodanobacteraceae bacterium; assembly: GCA_031410115.1. Classification (GTDB taxonomy): domain Bacteria; phylum Pseudomonadota; class Gammaproteobacteria; order Xanthomonadales; family SZUA-5; genus JANNYA01. Next base: position 16,518 of record JANNYO010000625.1, read on the forward strand.
TAGGTCATCGCAACTAAAAAAACCATCACGGCCAACGCAATCCACGTGCGGTAATTTCGGTTCGCAGCAAATGGTGTCAATAAAATGAGCGCGCCGCAGACGTAAAGTTGCATCTCCAGCGTCAATGTCCAAGTTACGCCGTTGATCGCACCGGTTACGCCAATAAACCAACCGTGTATAAGCGTTAGATGCGAAATAATTTGCAGCCAACGATCCGGGCCTAATACTGGTGCTGCGTCTATCAAAAGCAAAAACGTAATCGATGTCAGTAAAAACAACGGGTAAATTCTTGCCAGCCGATTGCGCCAATAGTTGCGCAATGGCTCAGTTTTCCCGCTTTGCTGACCCCGCAAAAAGGCGTGCGTGGTGGCAAAACCGCTGATAATTAAAAACAAATCCACACCGAGCCAGCCATGGTGAAACCACGCACCCAAGCCGCGTGGAAAGTCCCATGGCCCCAGCCAAATACAATGCATCCACAGCACCGAGATCGCGCCAAACGCGCGCAGCGCTTCCACGCTGTTCATGCGTTTTAGATCCGACGCGGCTGGCGTCGCGTCGGCAAGACTTGCGACATACAAATTATCGCCGCTCACTGATTTAGCCAGTCTATGTCGCCAGGGCAATACAATACGTACGCCACGCGCTAAGCACGATAACTATCCGGCGTCGGGCAGCTGCAAATCAGGTTTTTATCGCCGTAGACATTGTCGACCCGGCCAACTGGGCTCCAATATTTGTCCTGCACTGTCGCACCTTTTGGAAAGCAGCCTTCGCTGCGACTGTATTTGCGTGTCCAATTGTCGCTGGCTAAATCAAACACCGTGTGCGGCGCGTGCCGCAATGGGCTGTCGCTGATCGCGAAACGACCGGTCGCGACGTCGTTAATTTCCTGACGAATTTGAATCATTGCATCACAAAAACGATCGAGCTCAATCTTCGCTTCCGACTCGGTCGGTTCAACCATTAACGTGCCGATTACCGGAAAGCTCATGGTCGGCGCGTGGAAGCCAAAATCTATCAGGCGCTTAGCAATATCGTCAACTGAAACGCCATACTGATCTTTCATTACACGCGGATCTAAAATGCATTCGTGCGCAACCCGACCATTGTGATTTTTGTAAAGCAGTGGGAAGTGTGGCTCTAAGCGCTTGGCAATGTAGTTCGCGCTTAAGATTGCGACCTGGGTGGCGCGTGTCAAACCATCACCGCCCATCATCACAATGTAGGCGTAGGAAATCGGCAAAATACTTGCGGAACCAAAGGGCGCTGCGGATACCGGGCCGATGTAAATACCTTTGGCATCGGCTGATACCGGTTTGCCGCCGTCCAGCACTGGATGCCCAGGCAAGAACGGCGCAAGATGTGCTTTCACGCCAATTGGACCCATGCCGGGGCCGCCGCCGCCGTGTGGAATGCAAAATGTTTTGTGCAAATTTAAGTGGCTGACATCCGCACCAAAATCACCGGGGCGTGACACGCCCACCTGAGCATTCATGTTCGCGCCGTCCATATAGACCTGCCCGCCGTGCGCGTGGATCAAATCGCAAATGGCGCGGATATGCTCTTCAAACACGCCGTGTGTGGACGGATACGTCACCATCAGCGCGGCTAGATTTTTACTATGTAGCTCGGCTTTCGCAGTTAAATCCGCCATATCGACATTGCCTTCGCTGTCGCAGTTCACCACCACCACTTCCATGCCCACCATTTGCGCTGACGCCGGATTGGTGCCGTGCGCGGACTGTGGAATCAAGCAAATTTTGCGGTGCGCATCACCACGGCTTAAGTGGTAGCCGCGAATCGCCAGCAGGCCGGCATATTCGCCCTGCGCACCGGAATTGGGTTGCAAACTAATCGCTTCATAGCCGGTGATATCAATCAGCCACTGGCTCAGCTCATTGAAAAGCGCGGTGTAACCTTCAGTTTGTGATTGCGGTGCAAAAGGATGTAATGCGCCAAATTCTGGCCACGTGACTGGCATCATCTCCGCCGTCGCGTTGAGCTTCATTGTGCAGGAACCTAACGGAATCATCGCGCGATCTAGCGCTAAGTCTCGATCAGAAAGTTTGCGCATATAGCGCAGTAGTTCGGTTTCTGAGTGATGCGTTTGAAAGATGGGGTGCGTCAAGCAAGCGCCCTGCCGCTTCAGCGATTCCGGCAGCACCGATGCCGCGACAATATCGCGATATTTCATTGCGCCGCCAAAAATTGAAAACAGCGTTTCAATCAGCGCGGGTGTGCTGGTTTCATCCAAAGAGATGCCAATGCGCTGCGCGTCTATCAAGCGGAAATTAATTTTATGTGCCGCTGCCGCCGCAATAACTGCCGCGCGCTTTGCCCCAACATGCAGCGTCAGCGTGTCGAAATAGTGCGTGTTTTCAATCACGACACCCAGCTGTTTTAGCCCCGCCGCCAACACAGCCGTGCGCTGATGCACCGCTGACGCAATAGCATTTAAGCCATCCGGGCCATGATAAACCGCATACATCGAGGCGATCACCGCAAGTAAAACTTGCGCAGTGCAAATGTTGGATGTGGCCTTTTCACGTCGGATGTGTTGCTCGCGCGTTTGCAGGCTCAAGCGGTACGCAGGCTTGCCGGCCGCGTCAATGCTGACGCCAATTAAGCGCCCAGGAATTGCGCGCTTGTGCGCATCTTTTACCGCCATGTAGGCCGCGTGTGGGCCGCCAAAACCCATCGGCACACCAAAGCGCTGAGTGCAGCCAATCGCGATATCTGCGCCCAAAACACCGGGTGGCGTAAGCACCACTAAGGCAAGTAAGTCTGCCGCCATAATCGAGATTGCACCCGCCGCTTTCAGCGCCGCAATCGGCGCGCGGAAGTCGCGAATCTCGCCATCGGTGCCGGGGTATTGAAAGATCGCGCCAAACACATCGTTTGCGTGCAACCCTGTATCCGGGTTGCCGACGATTAGCGTCCAACCGAGCGGCTCAGCGCGCGTACGCATCACCGCAATCGTTTGCGCGTGGCAATTTTCATCGACAAAAAAACTGTTTGACGTTGACTTACCCACGCGCTTGGCAACCGCCATGGCTTCCGCTGCAGCGGTTGCTTCATCCAGCAAAGAGGCGTTCGATACGTCAAGCCCGGTTAGCTCAACAATCATGGTTTGATAGTTCAGCAGTGCCTCCAAGCGGCCCTGCGAAATCTCTGGCTGATATGG
>JANNYO010000626.1:0-2769 GCA_031410115.1 Rhodanobacteraceae bacterium
AAAGTGTTATCCACAATCAGCACAATGCCATGTTCGTGCGCGAGCGCGCTGAGCTTCAAAAAGTCCGGCACGTTCGCACCCGGATTGCTGATTGTTTCGACATAAAGCGCCTTGGTATTGGCATCAATCAGCGCGCGAAAAGCTTCAACATCGTCGCCCTCGGCAAATTTAACCTGTATCCCCAAGCGTGGCAGGGACACCTTGAATTGATTATAGGTGCCGCCGTAAAGCTGGCTGGTGGAAACAATGTTGTCGCCCGCTTGTGCAATTGTAGTGATCGCCAAGAGCTGTGCAGCCTGCCCAGATGCGGTTGCCACGGCGGCGACACCACCTTCTAGCGCGGCAATGCGCTGTTCAAACACATCGGTCGTCGGATTCATGATGCGCGTATAGATATTGCCGAATTCCTTTAAACCGAACAGATTTGCGCCGTGTTCGGCGGAGTTAAAGGTGTAACTCGTCGTCTGATAAATCGGCACCGCGCGTGCGTTCGTGCCCGGTGCAGGGGCCTGCCCGGCGTGCAGTTGTAAGGTTTCAAAACGCAGTGCTTGCGTGGGTGCTTGATTGGCGGGCGTTTGGTTTGCAGGTGTTTGGTTCGCGGAGGTTTGGTTCGCAGTGGTTTGATTCGTGTCGGACATGGCGGTGTTCCTTTTTAAGTGGGTGCGCGGAAATAATTTTGCTCGGTTCGGGGCTTTAGACGTTCGGCGCTTCAAACGTTTAGACGTCTAATGTGGGCAAGAATAGACGTCTAAACATCTAGCCGTCAAGTCATTTGACAGGTACTACCAATCAGCCTAGGTTTCGTATCTCTAACGGAGGCAAAGCCATGGCGCAGCAAAAGTTCGTCAACCCTTATGTCGAGCGCGGTAAACGCGCCGAAGAAACCAAGAAAGTCACGGTCACGATTCCAACTCATGTGCTCAAAATCGTGATCGACGAACGCACCCGACGGCAAATCAAAAGCCTGCGCCACGCGACCATTAGCGAACTACTGGTGGAGGCTTTTTTGCATGCCTTTACCGGGCAGCCGCTGCCAACCGATGAGGAGCTGGCGCGTGAGGAGTAGATTCTTAGCTTGACGGCGCGTCCGCTGCGTCATTCGCATGCGCAAGCAATGAGGCCGCGGCCTTCCAAGTGCCCGCCTGACGATTGTTGAGATCAGCAGCGGCAAAACGCCGCATCGCCGCAAGCACATTTGGCAACCCTATTTCACGGGCGTAGTGCATGGGCCCACCGCGATATAGCGGGAAACCATAGCCGGTCATATACACCATATCAATATCACTGGCTTTGCTGGCAATACCTTCCTCAAGGATGCGCGCGCCTTCGTTGACTAAGGCATACACCAAGCGTTCGACGATTTCGCAGTCTTCGATGACTCGGCGGCGAATGCCGATTTCGTTGGAGACTTGGATTACGAGTTCGTTCACTAACGGACTGATCTGCGCGCTGCGATCTCCGGGCTGATAGTCATACCAACCGGCACCGGTTTTTTGGCCAAATCGGCCAAGTTCACAGACGCGATCAAACACCGCTGCGTAAGTTAGTTCGGGCTGTTGGATGTAGCGACGTTTGCGGATCGCCCAGCCAATATCGTTGCCGGCCAGATCGCTCATGCGAAAAGGGCCCATGGCAAAACCAAAGGCTTCCATTGCGGCGTCAATTTGCCCGGGTAGCGCGCCTTCTTCGAGCAAAAATCCGGCCTGACGGCTATATTGCTCGATCATGCGATTACCGATAAATCCGTCGCATACGCCTGAGACGACCGCAAGCTTTTTGATGGTTTTTGCAAGCGCCATTGCCGTTGCCAGCACCTCTACTGCGGTGTGTTTGCCGCGCACCACTTCCAACAAACGCATGATGTTTGCGGGCGAGAAAAAGTGCAGCCCGATAACATCGCTGGGGCGGCGCGTAAACGCGGCGATTTGATCCAGATCCAGGGTGGAGGTGTTGCTCGCTAAAATTGCGCCTGGCTTGGCGATCGCGTCAAGCGCGCGAAACACGGATTCTTTGACGGCGATGTCTTCGAAAACGGCTTCAATAATCAGATCGCAATCCGCCAGCGCAGTAAAGTCCAAGCTGCCACTCAGCAGCGCTAATCGGCTTGCCAGTTGCGCCGCACTCAAGCTGCCCTTGCGCACGCTGCTTTGGTAGTTTTTGTTGATCGCAGCGATGCCGCGTTCGAGCGCGTCTGCGCTGGTTTCAACGATCACAACCGCGAGGCCGGCGTTGAGGAAATTCATCGCGATGCCGCCGCCCATGGTGCCCGCGCCGATCACGCCGATGCTGCGAATCGGGCGCGTTGGCGTGTTTTCCGCAACATCACTGATTTTCGTGGCCGCGCGTTCGGCAAAAAACGCATGCCGCAGCGCACGTGACTCCGGCGTATCTAAAAGCCGCGCAAAAGTGGCGCGTTCGAAACGAATGCCGTCATCAAACCTCTGGTGCAGTGTCGCCTCGACACACTCTATGCCGGCTGTTTGCGCGGGGAACTGCGTCACCGCGTGGCTGCGTGCGTGCTGCAACACACGATCCGCATCAAGTGCGATGACTGCGTGCGCGCTCAATTTAGGCAGTGCGCCACCCGCTTTCGATTTGGCGAATGCCACGGCGGCGCTGAGCAATTCGCTATCGACCAAAAGATCAATCAGGCGCTGTCCAGCAATTGCGGCTAAACCCTCGGCGGCTTGCGGATTGCCAGAGACGATCATCTCTAACGCCGCCGTTAAACCAATCGCGCGCGGTAAACGTTGGGTGCCGCCGCCGCCC
>JANNYO010000627.1:0-1985 GCA_031410115.1 Rhodanobacteraceae bacterium
TGGATCGCCCGTTGAAACCAATTCGGCGGTGCCAACTTCCAATAACTCGTAGCCTAAAACAGTTGTATTTTTCTCGTACAACCAGTCATGCCAGAGCCACTGCATACCGCCCCCAATGGTTTTCGAACTCTCGTTACGCCAAGGATCAGCGCGGCGCTCGCGATTATTCTTCTGCCACGGGTAGTCTTTCGGCACGTCGCGATACACCACTGTTGGGCGCGCAACGGCAAACTTGGTGCCGACCGGCGCGGTCATCTGACGAATATACGCAAGCTGATTGTTCGCACCCAAAAGACGATTTTCTTCCATGCCCACAATGTAGGGCGCAGCTTTCCATTCGTCTTCAGTCAACAGTCTAGGTCGCTCAAGAAATTGGCGAATAGATGAAAGTGGAATCGCCCGTATCGCGTCGTCTAATGGTTCACGACGAACTTTTGGGCCGTTATCGGAAACCAAAAATGGTTTACCGTCAATATAAATCAGGCTAAGGACGTCACCAGGATAGATTAAGTGCGGGTTTTGCACCTGCGGGTTGGCATGCCAGATTTCGGGCCAATTCCATGGTGTTTTCAAGAATTTGGCGGAGATATCCCACAGCGTGTCGCCACGTTTTACCGTGTAAGACTCTGGGTGATCGGGCTTCAACTCAACAGCGAACGCAGGCAGCGCGAAAAACGCTGCGGCTACAACTGAAAGTAGTTTTTTAAGCATTGTGGCTATCTACCTGACTTACCTAGACTTTGCAGAGTGTAGCGCAAGTATTTCAAGGCGAATAGTCACCGAGTCGCAAAATGTGATTTTTACGCGCTCAATACAAAAAAACACTGCGCGATCAGTGGCTTGACCTAATTGTTTCCTGGCGACACGTCCAGTTAGCGCTTGGCGTTTCGGATCAAACGACGCTTTTTTTGCACCTGACGATCAGAAAGCGGGTTTTTCTTGCCTTCAAACGGGTTCACACCGTCGCGCAGTTCTAACTTAATTGGTGTGCCAATCAGCTTGTACCGATCCCGAATAAAGTTCTCCAAATAGCGCTTATAGCCTTCTGGCAATGTGCCCAAGCGCGTGCCGTGAATAACGATGCGCGGCGGATTACGGCCGCCTTGATGTGAATAGCGCAGCTTTGCCGTTCGCCCGTTAACCAGCGGTGGCTGATAAGCATCAAAGGCTTTATTGATTGATTCGGTCAAATCATTGGCGGTGAAGACTTTGGTCGCACTGCGGTGGGCGCGCTTGAATGCTTTTGTAAGCTCACCCAAACCAGAGCCATGTAGCGCAGAAATAGGCACTTTAATCGCCCACGGCACGTAATCTAGGCGGCGATCAAGCTCACGCTCAACCGCAGTACGCTCGTGTCGCTCTAACCCATCCCACTTATTCAACGCCAAAATTAATGCACGGCCAGCGTCAAGTACGTGCCCAATAATCGCATTATCTTGCTCAGAAACGCCCTGTTGCGCATCAATCATCACAACCACAACATTGGCGTGTTCAATCGACTGCAATGCTTTGATTACGCTGAATTTTTCAACGGCTTCCGAAACCTTCGGCCGGCGCCGGATCCCAGCAGTGTCGATTAGCGTAAATGTTTGGCCATCGCGAGTGACTTCAACTTCAATAGAATCACGCGTAGTGCCGGGCTTGTCATAGGCCAGCACGCGGTCTTCACCTAATAAGCGATTGACCAGGGTCGACTTGCCAACGTTCGGGCGCCCGACGATGGCAACGCGTATTTTGTCATCATCATCAAAGGCATCAAGGTTGATCACCGGCTCAGGCAAATGCGCAACGATTTCGTCGACTAAATCAGTGACGCCGCGATTGTGCGCGGCCGCGATTTGATAGAAATCTGGCAAGCCTAGTTCGGAAATTTCCGCCTGCACACGGTTTGGATCGATGCCATCGGTCTTGTTCGCGACCAGCATCACGGGCTTGTGTGACCGACGCAACTCGCGCGCCAATTCAAAATCATCTGGCAACATTCC
>JANNYO010000628.1:0-6978 GCA_031410115.1 Rhodanobacteraceae bacterium
TCATCCTAAGCGGGCCGGTTGTGCATGTTTTTGATGCGCGGTTTCGTTTTAGTTCTTAGTCGTTGTTCTGCAGTTTTTGCACTCTGGATATGCACTTGACACCCCAGGCCGGCTTCATCTTGGGCGACCGCATCGCTCAGAAACCAAACTTGCCGTTGTTGTTCTTGTGCTCTGACTTGGGCGCGATGGTTTCGATAACGTCCCAGTGCTCTGCGATCTTTCCGGACTGAACGCGAAACAGATCATAGAAAGCCGAATGCGTTCCTGCCAGCGTGCCTTCACTGATTACCAGCACGAAGTTACCTTCACCCAGCACCTTGTGGATGTCATCGTACTGCATCGTTACACCCGCTTTGGCCATGGCCTGCAACGCTGCGCCCAGACCTGAGAGCTGGTCTGCAATCTGCGGATTGTGCTGGATGTAGTGGTCACCGTCGAAGTAACCCGCCAGCTTGTCCATGCGGCCATTGACCAGGATGTCATCGACGAAGGCGCGCACCAAGGTTTTATTTGCTTCAGTGTCGCCTGGATCAAGCGCTGTGGTCGGGCCATCGATCATCGTCCGGCCGCTTGGATTGGGCGTCGCTGGCGTGGGCTGCAGATTGTCCCAGTGCTCGACGATTTTGCCGGCTTCGAAGCGGAAGACATCAAAGCCGATCTTGGGGCCAAAAAAGTCGTATCCGGTGTGGGCGAAGACGAAGTCACAGTCCTGGAACACGCGCACCGTGTTGACCTTGGCCGAGCCCTTCGGCAGCGCCTCCAGCACGGCAGCAAAACCGGCCAAGCCGTCGCCCACAGCGGCGCCGCGGGCGCAATCGGGGCTTCTCTGGGATTTACCGAGCCGACAAACTTCCTGAAGTTTTTCAAGCGCACGGTCGGCTGCACGCCGGACACGTTCCGGCGGCGATATGCGGCGGGTCTCACCCTCGATCTTGAATCCCGTTGAGGTACATCTTGCGAAAGTTGACCGGACTAGCCCATGCCTTTGCGATGTTCACACCCCACTTAATGGCGCAGGGACGTGAGTTTAATGCGCAAAAAGATCGGGCTTAAGCTCGAAAACTGGGTTTAACAGCCCTTTTCGCATAAGCTCCGCAGTCAAATTTTCTGCCCAAATGCCATGTCCGATACCCTAGACCCCGAAGCCGTTGCCGCTTTTTTACGCCGTCGTAGCGATTTTTTGCTGCAATTTCCGGATTTGGCCGCCAGTTTGCAGCTGCCGAAAGATGAGGTGAGAAATATTGCGTCGCTTGCCAGCTACCAGCTGGAAGTGCTGCGCGAGAAAAATCAGCAGCTGAGCAGCCGCTTGCATCAGTTGATTCAAGTCGCCCAGGACAACGAACTGCTGATGCAGCGCGTGCATTTACTTGGTTTGCGGCTATTGAAAGCGCGCACGCTAACGGAAACGGTGCAGCAAATTGCCGCCTCCTTGCAGGAAGATTTCCATACCGATTTGATCCAGCTGGTGTTGATCGATGCGCCGGATGCGCTGGCGGAATTTGGTGCGGGCGCGCCGTGGCTGAAGCCGGTGGCGGAAACTGACCCGGGCTTGGCGCTTTTTAGCGACGCGATGAAGCACCGCACGCCGCTGTGCGGGCGGCTAAAGCCGGAAAAGCTCGAGTTTTTGTTCGGCGTACGCGCGCCAAATGTTGCCAGCGCGGTGCTCATGCCGCTTGATCCGGTTGGGCTGATGGCGATTGGCAGCGCCGATCCAAACCGCTTTCACCCGGGCATGGGCACGGTGTTTTTGGACATGATGGCGGAGCTGATTCGCACGGCGTTGGCGGTGCAGACAGATCGGCTGACGCACTGAAGCCAAGTTCCAAACCCTATTTGCAGCCCTATTCGAGATCGTATTTTTATGTTTGAAACCAATCCTTTAACCAATCTAATCAAAGACTTAACTGAGCGCACCATTGGCCTTCGGGGGTATCTTTGACTTCGATGTCAAAGCCGAGCGCTTAGAGGAAGTCACGCGCGAATTAGAAGATGCCAGCGTTTGGAGCAAACCTGAATTGGCGCAAGCCTTGGGCCGCGAACGCGCCCAGCTTGAGGGCGTGGTGCAGCACTTGACCCAGCTCACGCAGGGTTTGATTGACGCCAAAGACTATCTCGAGATGGCGATTGAGGAGGGCGATGAAGCTACCGCACGCGGCGTCGAAAAAGATACCGCAGGATTCGAGCGCATTGTTGAACGCCTTGAGCTGGCGCGTATGTTTTCCAACCCGATGGATCCAAACGCAGCGTTCGTCGACATTCAAAGCGGCTCAGGCGGCACCGAGGCGCAGGATTGGGCGGAAATATTGCTACGCATGTATTTGCGCTGGTGCGATAAAAAAGGCTTCACCACCGAGATGATTGAAGTCAGCGCTGGCGACGTTGCTGGCATCAAAAGTGCCACGTTTCGGGTCGAAGGTGACTTCGCTTTTGGCTGGACCCGCACGGAATCGGGTGTGCACCGCTTGGTGCGCATCAGCCCATTTGATTCGGCAAAGCGCCGCCACACCTCGTTCGCGTCGGTTACCGTGTCACCCGAAGTCGACGACAATATTGACATTGCGATCAACCCGGCGGATTTGAAAACCGACGTGTATCGTTCCAGCGGTGCGGGCGGCCAGCACGTGAATAAAACCGAGTCCGCCGTGCGCATCACGCACGTGCCCAGCGGCGTCGTGGTTGCCTGTCAAACTCAGCGCAGCCAGCACGCCAATCGCGATTTCGCGATGAAAATGCTGAAGGCCCGCCTGTACGAGATTGAAATTCAAAAGCGCAGTGCCGCGAAACAAAAGATCGAAGACGCGAAAAGCGATATCGGCTGGGGCCACCAGATTCGCTCGTATGTGTTAGACGACGCGCGCATTAAAGATTTGCGCACCAGCGTCGAGCGGCGTGACACCCAAACCGTGTTGGACGGTGATTTGGATGATTTTGTCGAGGCGAGTTTGAAACAAGGGCTGTGAGGTGTTAGCACTCTTTTTTGCCGTACCGGTCACAGTGCCGAAGTGTGTCTTGATCCGCCCGATCTATGGCCTTGAGAGCGCTATTGAAAGGTTTCCTTAATTTTGGGGTCATATTCACTTACAGTTTTTATTAACGCTTGCAATCTCGGCGCGGTACTTTTTTCGCCATTTGCTAATGCAATCCAAAGCGCTAGTTCAGGCTTAATTTGTTCTGGCTTTAGCATCGGTGCCAATGCCTTAATACGTAACTTGAACTGATCGATTCTTGAGTTCAGATAGTCATTGCGGGCAAGCGCAACAATAGCGAACAACGGGATTTCATCTAAATCTCGAACGGCTGCGGCGTTCAAGCGCGCCCGACCTGATTCTGTTAACGCACCGCGCTTCGCCCAGCAAACTGCGATGTTAAACGCAAGGTAATTAAACCTAGCGTCATTAGCTTTAAAGAGCTTCCGAGCGATTGCAACTATTGAATTATATTCGGCTTCAGCCTCCTCAAAATGACCAGTACGCATCAGCCCAACCGCATAATCGTTTCGATAGCTCAACAGAGTTGTGCTATCAGACCCGAACAAGCCACTCGCAGCGTTGTATGCCAAAGTGTAGTTCAGGGCTTCCTGTTCACGATCCTCAGTCACACGTGCAATTCGACCAAGCGCAGTAAGGAGAAACGGTCTATCTATCGCGTCAAGTTCTGGGCGCGCGAGGCGAGCAGACACCAGCTCACGAGCCCTAATTTCTAGATTAAGCCGCATCAGACTGTTAACCAGCCCGGCTTTATCAGTTTTACCTAAACTGACTAAACCGCGCACCACGGCGATCAGCAATGGAGCTGTGGACCGATCAAACTTTTGCCGCGCTTTGATCTCGGCAAAACTCGCATCAATTACCACGCCCAAACCTTTATCACCCCGTTCACGTGCCAGCGGGTCAGCGCGTTTAAAAACGTCAATCAAAAAGCTATTGACGGATTCTGCTGCAACCCGCGCTTCGTCAGCATTCGCTTTCGCCGCCTCGGCACGCTTTTGTTGTTCAACGGCAACCGTATTCGCGCGCTGTAGCTGATTGCCACGCAATGCCAACAGCACCGTCAACGCCAGTAGGCCTGCTAATGCAAGCCCAGAAACACTAGTTGCAAGCCAATGGCGACGCAGAAACTTCTTTGCGCGATACCCTTTGCCCTGGCCTGTAGCCTGGACTGGGCGATGTTCTTGAAACGCCAATATATCCTCGTCAAACGCGCGCGCCGAGGCGTAGCGTTCGCTGGGTAATTTGCGCAACGCGTGCAGGACGATGCGATCTAAATCCCCGCTCAGGCTTGCGCGCAGTTGTTGGCTTTGGGCAAAACTGCGGTTATTGGCGGCGGCGGCAGTAGCAATTCGGCTTGGCAGCGTCGGGGTTTTTTCGACGATAAACGCCTGCAGCTGAGCTGGCGTTTTAATGTCCTGACTGATCAGCGGCGCGCCGCTAAGAAGTTCATACAACAAACCGCCAAGCGCATAGACATCGGTGCCTACACATACGGAACTACCTAATAGTTGCTCGGGTGCGGTGGCATAAAGCGAAAAAAACCGCTGCTGCGTCAGGGTATTTGGCGTGGTGCGATCAATATTTTTGGCAATGCCAAAATCAAGTAACTTGACCTGACCAGATTGATCGACCAAGACGTTATCGGGTTTGATATCGCGGTGTACGATCAAGTGATCGTGCGCATACTGCACGGCGGCAATGACTTGACGAAACAGTGTCAAACGCGCCGGAATCGACAGTTTATGTTGATCGCAATACTGTGTGATGCTGGTGCCATCGACCAATTCCATCGCAATCCACGGGCGCCCGTCGTTGGCAACTCCCGCATCCAAAAGCCGCGCAATATTTGGATGCACTAGTTTCAATAACGTGCGCTGTTCCAACGCAAAGCGCTCTTTAAGCTCAGGCGTCATGTCTTCTAATTTTAGCAGCTTGATCGCCAGCAGCTGTTTGCTGCCGGCCAAATCGCGTTCGGCACGCCAGACTTCGCCCATTCCGCCCTGCCCGAGCAGGCCGAGCAATTGATAGTTACCGATCTGGGTACGCGCTTGCACGGTCGTAGTGATTGCCAAATTCAGCTGTTTGCCCATGCGCGTGCTTGCAGCATCTTCCACGTTGGCGTCAAGCGCATCCTGCGCCAGCAGCCGCTTTAGCTCTGCCGCTAAGTTTGCATCTGAAACCTGCAGATCGACAATTTTTTGCAAGCGCGTGGCGGCATCAAGCTCAACTAAAATATCAAACCATTCGATTTTGGTCATTGCAAATCAGCCCACTGCAGCCTGCACATTCCCGGCTGTACCGCTGAGCCGATCTGCTAAAAATGCCCGCGCATAGCGCCAAATACGTTCGGCTGTAGCGGTACTGACATCCATCGCATCGGCCGCTTGGCGCGTGGACATACCCATGAAATAGCGTAACTCAACTAGCGTGGCGTAGCGTTTTTGCTCGCGCTCAAGCTCGATTAACGCTGCATCCAACGCGAGCCAGTCCAATTGTTGCGCTGGATCGCGTCCGTCGACTTCAGAAACAGCAAATTCAACCTCAACGAAGGCAAAACCTGCGCTCCGCTTTTGCGCCTGATTAGCACGAATGTGATCGACAATCAAAAAGCGGATCATGCGCGCTGCAAGAGCGTAAAAGTGCTTGGTGCTGACCGCGTCCATGCCGGCACCCTCGCGCATTTGCATGAACACATCGTTGGCAAGTTCAGTTGGGCGCAGTGTGAACTGCTTCGCTTGCCGAAGCTGGCGCCCAGCAATTTCTTTCATCGCTGGATAAACCAATTTAAGCAGCTGCGCCTCAGAGCCGTCGACGCCAGAACGCCAGTCATGGATCAATTGTGTGATTGGACTCGATGCCACAGCTTACCCCGCGCGCTAATTCTACGGTTCCATAATAGCGGTTCTCGAATCTAGCGGGCCTTAATTGACCCAGACTTTGCTTGCGTGGTGATCATCGCTTGGGCGAAAACAGCAGTCAAAATAACGAGTGCACCGAAGTAAAACTGCCCTGTGAGCTGCTTGGTCTCGCCCAACAAATAGGCAGCAAAAACAATGCCATAAACTGGTTCTAAGTTAATTGCAAACTGTGCGGAAAATGCGCTGATGTGTTTTAACGCAACGTTGGACAGCGCAAAAGGCAGCGCGGTGCAGAAAATCGCAAACACCAGTAATAGCGGCCAATCACCTAAGCTTGGCAACTGCAACGCGGCGTTGCCTGAAGTGCACAGCAGAATCAACCAAAGGAATGCACCGCCAACAGTGATTTCGACGAAGCTCAGAGTGAGCGCATCGACGCTCACTACGAGTTGCTTATTGAGCAGACTAAACACCGCCGCGAGCAGCGCCGAAAGCGCGCCGACGGCAATGCCCAGGTAGTATTTTTCGGAAACGCCACCGACGACCAATAGCATTCCAGGCAACACGCTCAACGCGAGCAAAAAATTTCGTCCATTGAATTTGGCTTTTGCCAGCAAAGGCTCAAAAAGCGCGCTAAAAATAGGTGCGAGCGCCATGCACAAAACCCCAATTGAGGCATTTGCAAGTTTGACTGAGCCGTAAAAAGCCAACCAGTGCAACGCAATGAGCACGCCAACAAGGGCCATTTTCAGACACGACTTTAGTGTCAGCACAGCAAGCGTGCGCCAAGCGCGGGCAATGAAAAATAGAAAAATCGAAGTCAAAACCATTCGCCAAGCCACCAGAGGTAACGCGGCGAGCGATATCATTTTGCCCAAAACAGCGGTGAATCCCCAGACCACGACACAGCCGTGGATCAAAAGCATAGCGCGCGCGGGGCTCAACTCACGAAAGACTGGCTAGCCGACATGACTCATCTGCCGTGTCGCCTGTTCGGCGAGACTCATCTGCCGTGTCGCCTGTTCGGCGAGACTCATTAAAACGGAATTTCGTCATCAAAATCTTGTGCGGGTGGCGCAGCCGCACGCGCCGGCTGTGCGCGTTGCGCGGGTGCAGGTGCCCGCTGTGCG